>NZ_JBVIQR010000004.1:0-22264 GCF_055576875.1 Streptomyces sp. NPDC033229
TTCGATCGAACCCGCATACCGGACTGATCATCTGTGCTAGAGGCAAAAGATCAAGTGCTTAGCGTTAATGGCTGTACCGGTGGTCCCCGAGGCCGGTCAAGAACGGGATCGAGGCACTGGAGGAGTCGCCGGATGGGCTGAACATGGCGTTCCACACGTCACCGATCGCCGCGAATACGCATTTGGCGGTGAACCCGGACGCCTCCCTGAGCTCAGCCGGTATCAGCCCGTCCGGCGTTTGAGGACGCGCCCGCAGGGCGCTCGCCGCCGCAGGCCGCAAGGCGGCCCCCGGGCACAACCTGTCACCGGGGGCCGCCGTCTGGCAGAGGTGCCTCTTACCCGACGGTCGCGCCGAAGGCGTTCAGCGCCTCGACCACCGGCTGGAAGTACGTTGTCCCACCACTCGTGCAGTCGCCGTTGCCGCCCGAGGTGAGGCCGATCGCTGCGGTGCCGGAGAAGAGGGAGCCGCCGCTGTCGCCGGGCTCGGCGCAGACGTTGGTCTTGATCAGGCCGGTGACCTAGCCCTCCTTGTAGTTCACGGTCGCGTTGAGACCCGTGACCGTGCCACCGTGCAGCTGCGTGGTGGTCCCGCTGCGCTGGACGGACTCGTTGAGAACCGCGTCGCGCGCGCTGGTGATGGCCTGGAAGGTGCCGTCGTAGAGGTTCACGTTGCTCGGGTGCGCGGGGGCGGAGGCGTTGTACTCCGCGATGGCGTAATCGTTGCCGGGGAAGCTCGAACCCCCGTCGGGCACGAGTGCGATCTCCGGGCCGCCGTCGCTGGTGGCCCAGGACTTGATCGGGTTGCCGCAGTGCCCGGCCGTGAGGAAGGCGTCGGGCTTGCCGGACCGCTTGACGTTGAAGCCGAGCGAGCAGCGCGCCCGGATGCTGGACTGGCCGGAGCCGTAGAGCGCGTCGCCGCCCGAGAGGTACAGCTTCAGCTCGGAGTCGGACCGCTCCAGCTGGACCGTGTCGCCCAGCGGCTTGAGCACCGTGTTGAGCTGGGCCAGCTTCGCTTCCGTCACCGTGGGGTCGGCGGTGACGAGGACCTTGTTGATTCTCGGGTCCGGCACCCACGCGGTGCCGGGGATCGGCTCACTGGCGTTGAGGGTCGTCATGGTGGCGGCCAGCGTGGAATCGTCGAACCGGACCTTCCTCGGCTCCGCCCCCGCCTTGCGGACCTTCCCTGCGGCCTCCGAAGTGGTGACGTTGACGACGAGCTTCTTCGTCGCGCGGTCGTAGTACGAACCGGCTGCCGCCCCCTTCAGCTGCGGGGCGAGCGACTTCGCGAGCTGCCCGGCGGCAGCCGGGCTCATGACCTTGGCGGGCTGGCCGGCCGAGGCATCTGCGCTGAGCGGAGTGAGGGAAACGGCGGTCACCACGGCGAGTGCGGTGGCTGCCAGAGTGGCGGCGCGGCGGAGAGGTGCGGAAGGTTGCAAGGAATCTCCCGAGTGAGTGCCGGAACCACGAGTCCGGAAGGCGAGATTCCGCGTCATGGGGCGCGGAAGCGGTCTCTATCCTCACAACGGGTGAATGGTCCGTGTGTGACCGCTAGTGCCCGGCTTATGTAAACCACCCGGAAAAGCGACAGAACCAACAACTGCCGTTCCGGCAAGGCTAGTTCGTGCGATAGCGGCCGTCCTTTGGGGCGCGCTGTGCGCAGTGAGCGCCGGGTAAGTGCGCGAGGCGCTGGGGTCTCACCCCCGCCGCCGCGTAACCGACCTTCACATTGTGTGGTTACAAGAATGAGTGACTGGAAACCGACGCTCCGGTCTCTCAGCTGATTCGTTTCCCCAGCCCCCCACCCCCCAACACATGCGAGGAAACATCATGAACCGAACCCTCACCTCCCGAATCGCCGGCGTCATCGGCGCCTCGGCGCTCGCCCTGGGCGGGGCCGTCATGGCCGCCCCCGCCGCGCAGGCCGACGGTGCCGGTTGCGCGAACCACCTGGCCCAGACGCCCAACTCGCGCAGCACCACCGACGGCAACGCCGCCTGCGGTGTCGGCAGCCTCGGCATCCCCGTGGTGAGCCCCGTTCTGTGCAAGACGTTGCTGGCCAATGTCTCCCAGGTCGCCGGAGGCCCTGCGGACACGGCCTGCAAGGTGGCCAAGTCGTAGGCGCTACCGCCGTCCCCACGCGGACCAGCACCCCCGGGCAGCCGCCCGGGGGTGCTGTGTTGCGTTTCCGTCGACGGGAATCAGGTCATCCGACGGTCGCGCCGAACGCCGTCAGGGCCTCGACTACCGGCTGGAAGTAAGTGGTAGCGGGGCCGCCCTTGCAGTCGCCGGTGCCGCCCGAGAGAAGCCCGAGCGCGTCGGTGCCGTAGAAGAGGGGGCCCCCGCTGTCGCCGGCCTCGGAGCAGAGGTCGGTCTGGATCAGCCCGGTGACCTGGCCCCCCTCGACGGTCAAGGTTGCGTTGAGGCCGGTGACCTTGCCGTCGTGGCGGCCGGTCGTGGCGCCGCTGCTCGTGACGTCATCCCCGAGGGCGGCGTCACGGGCCGCGGTGATGGGCTGCGTGTCGCCGTCGTAGAGGTTCACCTCGCTCGGGTGCGGAGGGGGGACGTCATTGATGCCGTACTCGGCGATGGCGTAGTCGTTGCCGGGGAAGCTCACCCCTCCGGCGGGGACGATCCCGATCTCCTTGCCCTCGCTTCGAGCGTTGCCGGGCGTGCGCCAGACCTGGTCTGCGTCGCCGCAGTGCCCCGCCGTGAGGAAGGCGTCGGGCTTGCCGGACCGTTTGACGTTGAAGCCGAGCGTGCAGTACGCGTTGGTGTTGTAACCGACCATCCTTTCACCGCCCGCGATGAACATTTTGAGCTCGGAGTCGGTTCGCTCCAGCCGGACCTTGTCCCCCAGCGGCTTGAGCATCGTGTTGAGCTGGTCCTGCTTCTTGCCCGTCACCGTGCGGTCGGCGGTGACCACCACCTTGTTGGCTCTGATGTCCTGCACCCACGCGGTCCCGGGGATCGGCTTGCCGGCGTTGAGGGTCGCCACGGTGGCGGCCAGTGTCTTGTCCGCGTAGCGGACCTTCCTCGGCGCGGCCCCCGCCTTGCGGACCTTCGCGGCGGCTTCCGGTGTGGTGACGTTGACGACGAGCTTCTTCGCCGCGCGGTCGTAGTACGAGCCGGCCTGCTCCCCCTGCAGTTGCGGGGTGAGGGACTTGGCGAGCTGCCTGGCGGCAACCGGCGTCATGCCCTTGGCGGGCTGGGCGGCCGAGGCGTCGGTGCTGTGCGGAGTGAGGGCGACGGCGGTCACCACGGCGAGTGCGGTGGCCGCCAGAGTGGCGACGCGGCGGAATGGAGCGGATGGTTGCAAGGCATCTCCCGTGTGAATGCCGGAACCACGGGTCCGGAAGGAGCGAGTCCGCGCCATGCGGCGCGGGTGGGACCTCAATCGTCACAACGGTGAAATCCCCATGTGTAGACGGCACTTACCTGATCGCCCAAACCACCCGTAAAAGCGACTGAGCCGACAACAGCCGTGCTGGATACGCTAGTTCGTGCTACCAAATACCGGCGCGCCGCCGTCCGGCCCCCAGCAGCCCCCGCCGCACGTGTGCGCTCCTTTGCCTCACTTGATCGCCCATGGGCTCCTCGGCGCAGTCGAGGCACGACTGGCCCTCGGCGAACTCGACGCCGCCACCCATACCGCCCACCGTGCTGTCGCTGCCCTCGGCGAACTGCCCATCGGCCTCGCCCGCCAGCACCGGCAGACGTTCGCTGCCCACCGAGGCGACCCCGTCGTACGGGCCTCCTGGGCCTCTTGGCCGAGCGCCATCACTAGACCGCGCCTCGGTCAGTTGGGTGTCGGGATCTCGGGCAGTTGGATCTCGGGAATCGGGATCGGGAGTGGAGGGCCGCTGGGAGCAACTGCGGTTGCGGTGGGTGCTGTGCCGGCATGGTCGGCGTGG
The DNA here is from genome assembly GCF_055576875.1 of Streptomyces sp. NPDC033229. Classification (NCBI taxonomy): domain Bacteria; kingdom Bacillati; phylum Actinomycetota; class Actinomycetes; order Kitasatosporales; family Streptomycetaceae; genus Streptomyces; species Streptomyces sp. NPDC033229. Next base: position 3,912 of record NZ_JBVIQR010000004.1, read on the forward strand.
GCGGGAACGGCGAGGATGCCGACGAGCACGGCGGCCCCCAGCAGAGTGGCGCTGAGGCGGCGCATGACGCCTTCCTTCCTTGACGGAGGCCCCGGCGTGACGCACCGGGGTGCCCTCAGCGTCTGGACCGTGTGGCGGGGCCGCCCGAACTGGTGGGCCATACAGGTGACAGAGATCCCGAAGAGGTTCGGGGTCGGCCGACAGGACCGCAGGACGGATCGGCCCTCGTCGGGCGCACCGATCCCGTCCGACGGCGGTTCGCCAAGGTGCCCCTTCGCGTCCGCTCAGTCGAGGCAGAACTCGTTGCCCTCGATGTCCTGCATCACAATGCACGATTCGTTCTCGCCATCGGCACGCAGGACTTCCACGCATACCGCGCCGAGCGCGACCAGTCGTTCGCGTTCGGCCTCAAGCGTGGCCAGGCGCTCCTCACCCACGAGCCCGGTGCCGACCCGTACGTCGAGATGCACCCGGTTCTTGACGACCTTCCCCTCGGGAACGCGCTGGAAATACAGGCGCGGGCCCGCACCCGAGGGGTCGATGCAGGCGAACGCTGAACCCTGCTGCTCGGGCGGCAGTGCCTGGTTGAAGTCGTCCCAACTGGCGAAGCCCTCCGGGGGCGGCGGTACGACGTACCCCAACACCTCGCACCAGAAACGAGCGACGCGCTCAGGGTTCGCGCAGTCGAAGGTAATTTGGACCTGCCTGATCGACGCCATCGGCCCACCATAGAGGCGGGGCCTTTCGTTGTCGCCACAGTTTCCTGGCCGGGTAGTTGCGCAAGGCCAACCTGCCGCCAGGGCGGCCCGCCGTACGGAATCTCCGTCGGTCGAAACCTTCGGCGGCCGGCCGCCACGAGGCGTTCGTCATGGAGGGGGCCTCATGAAGCGGTCCTCCGGGGCGTCGGGGCCAGCAGGGTGAGGTGCGTGCCGGGACGACCGGCGCGGCGGCCGTTCGTCGTGGCGTAGACGTCGGCCGGGCCGGCTGGCTGCCAGTGCAGGCCGAGACGCTTCGCGGTGTACATCGCCTCGTCCGCGCCGCGCAGCAGGTCGGAGAGCCCGGCGTCGGGCCGGTCGGCCGTGCGGCACACGCCGATCGACGCCCGGGGCGAGAGCGTGACGCCGCCGGTGTCGAGCGGGGCGGACAGCGCGGCGGAGAGGCTGTACGTCATCTCCGCGTCGACGTCGGCGTCCGGAGCGAGGTGGACCATGGCGGTGAACTCGTCGCCGCCGAGGCGGGCCGCGAAACCGCCGCGCGCCTGGCACCACGCGCTCAGCCGCTTCGCGACCGCCGCGAGAACCTGGTCGCCGACGGCGTGCCCGTGGGTGTCGTTGATCTGCTTGAAGCCGTTGAGGTCGAGGAGCAGCACCGCCGCCTGCGGGTGCCGGATGGCACGTTGGGAACGGGTGGTGAACTCCTCGCGGCACATCAGGCCGGTCAGCGGGTCCCGGCGGGCCGAGCGCAGCCGGCGGACCAGGAAGCAGGCGTGGACGGCCCAGCCTATGGACGGCGCGGCGATCGGTAAGGCCTGGAGTATGAGGTTCATCTGACACCTTCCTGGAGGCGGCCGACGGCGGCGCCGACGGCATGGAGTCTGGGCGATGCGGGCCGAACGGCGGTCGAGCGTGTCTCGACCGTCGCTGGAGTGCGTGGTGCGTGTGTCGGGCGCTTGTCCGAAGTGCGAGTCGGCGTGCTGATCCCGGCGGCGGGCGGCCCGATCGGCGGTCCGATCGGCGGTCCGGTCGGCGGTCGCCGGTATGCGGTCCGGTCGGCGGGCCGCCCATGCTGGACGTCCCCCGTTTCCGTAGTGAGGGAGCGGGGGCGGCGGCGCGGATCTCCCGGCGGGCCGCGGCGGGGTGCTGAGGGCTGCGCGGGGCCGCAGCCCTCAGGACCGGTCGGCGTGGACCACCCCATCGTTCGACCTGCGCGGGGAGCGCCCGCGGGCATGTCCGAGATTGGCCAAAATCATGCCGAAACGTTTCAGTGGCGGGTCCCTGCCGGGGGTGTACGGGCCCCGTGGGCAAGGTGAGGGGCTCGGGCGGGGGCTTGAGGGAGTGGTCGGGGTTTATTCCTGAGTGCTCATGCTTGCGAGGGAATGGTGAAAGACGGGTGGTTCGGTGGGGATTCGGTGGGCAACTCTTGGAACGCGACGTCGAACCATCGCCGGGCGGTCGGCCAACTGCCCGGCAGTAAGCAGTAGTTCCGTTCTGGAGGAAATTGATATGGCAAGTGCCCGTACCGCCGCCCGCGTCGCCGCCGCTGTAGCAGCCCTGCCGATGGCCGCCGTGCTGTTCTCCGGTGTCGCCCAGGCCGACGACGGCAACCAGGTGGCGAACCGGGGCTCCAATGCCGCAGCCGCCTCGATCGTGGGCAGTGGTGTCGGTGATGACAACGAGGGAAACTCCACCACCGGCCAGCAGCAGGCCACGGGCACCGGAGCCTCGAACCAGAACAACACGGCCAGCGTGATCAGCTCCGGCCCCACCGACGTCCGTCAGCAGAACATCGAGGTGGTCTTCGCTGACTGACTGAACCCAAGGCGCTGCCGGGGGCAGGGGTGACCCCGGGGCGGCGCCGCTCAATGGGGAGAGAGTGGAAGGGTCCGGAAGCGCGGCGGCACGTAGTGCCGCTGCGCTTCTGTTTGTGGTGGGGTGCACCTCCGCTGCGCGGCGGTGTTTCGGCTGAGCTCAGCCGAAATCAGCCGGTCGGGGCGTGTGCACCTCCGCTGCGCGGCGGTGTCCTCAATCGCCGGACGGGCTTGATGTGGCTGAGCTCAGCCGAATCAAGCCCGCCCGCCGTCGTCGGGGCAACCCCTTGACGCCTACCCATATCTGACGGACAGTCAGTTGGGTGACGGACGCGACTGAAGGGAGCCCCGTGAGCGACCTGTACCCGCGGCTGCGTGCCTTCGAAGGCCGTCCCGCCGCCGTCCGTGGGGAGGGCAGGGAGCCCGTCAACACCTCGATGATCCGGCACTGGTGCGAGGCCCTCGGCGACACCGACCCCGCCTACACCGGCAAGGACCCCACCGCCCCCGCCACCATGCTCCAGGCCTGGACCATGGGCGGCATCGATGGCCCCCAGCGCCGCTCACCCGCCGTCGACGAGCTGTTCGCGCTGCTCGACGACGCGGGATACACCGCCGTGGTCGCCACCGACTGCGAGCAGGAGTACGTACGGGCGCTGCGGCCCGGCCAGGCGATCACCTTCGATTCCGTCATCGAGTCGGTCTCGCCCCGCAAGACGACCCGGCTCGGGGCCGGGCACTTCGTCACCACGCGCATGAAGATCCGGGCCGATGGCGGGGCCGCCGGTACGCACCGCTTCCGCATCCTCAAGTACGCCCCCCGTAAGGCCGTGGCCGCCAAGGAACGGCCCGAGCGGCCCCGGCCCGTGATCAACCGGGACAACGCCGGGTTCTGGGAGGGCGTCGCCGCCCACCGGCTGCTCTTCCAGCGCTGCGACGCGTGCGGGACGCCGCGCTTCCCGTGGCTGCCGGGGTGCGGTGGCTGCGGCTCGCCGGAGTGGACGGCGGTCGAGGCGTCCGGCGCCGGGACGGTCTACTCGTACGTGGTCATGCATCACCCGCCCTTCCCCGCCTTCGACCCGCCGTACGCGGTGGCGTTGGTCGAACTCGCCGAGGGGGTACGGATGATCAGCAGCATCGTCGGAGTCGCGGCCGATGCGGTACGGGTGGGGATGCCGGTCACGCTGGAATTCCTACGGGTGGCCCCGGACCAGGAACTGCCCGTCTTCCGGGCGGAGGTCCTCGCGGGCGGCGATGCGGTGGCTCTCGCGGAGGGGACCGCCCGCACAGACAGAGGCTCCCGCGGTGGCGGGGAACGCCCCGCGGAGGCGGCAAACGCACGCGCCGGGGCGGAAGGCACCACGAAATCCGATCCCCGAACGGAAACCTTCGGCGCCCGCGCCGAACTCCCCCCGCTCACCATCCCCATAACCCGCACCCTGATCATCGCGGGTGCCATCGCCTCCCGGGACTACAAGGACGTCCACCACGACCCCGAAGCCGCGCGGGCCGCCGGTTCCCCGGACATCTTCATGAACATCCTCACCACCAACGGCCTCGTCGGCCGCTACATCACCGATCACCTCGGCCCCGGGGCCGTCCTCCGTAAGGTCGCCATCCGGCTGGGGGCGCCCAACCACCCCGGTGACGAGCTGACCCTGACCGGTTCGGTCACCTCCGTACGGGGGCGGACTGCCGAGGTCGCGGTCGTCGGGGCCAACCGCCTCGGCCGCCATGTGACGGGGACGGTCACCGTCGTACTCCCGGAGCCGAAGCCCGAGCCCGAGGCCACCGCGTGAGCGCCCGGCAAGCCGACACCCTCGGCGGCAGGGCTGCCGTCGTCGGGATCGGTGCGACGGAGTTCTCCAAGGACTCCGGGCGCAGCGAGCTGGCCCTCGCCGCCGAGGCCGTGCGGGCCGCGCTCGCCGACGCCGGGCTCACGGCCGCCGACGTCGACGGCATGGTCACCTTCACCATGGACACCAGCCCCGAGATCACCGTCGCCCAGGCGACCGGCATCGGCGAGCTGTCCTTCTTCTCCCGTGTGCACTACGGCGGCGGTGCCGCCTGCGCCACCGTGCAGCAGGCCGCGCTGGCCGTCGCGAGCGGGCTCGCGGAGGTCGTCGTCTGCTACCGCGCGTTCAACGAGCGTTCCGGTCGTCGCTTCGGCTCCGGCGTCCAGCGGCGCGAGCCGTCCGCCGAGGGGGTGGCGCTCGGCTGGGCGCTGCCGTTCGGGCTGCTCACGCCCGCGTCCTGGGTGGCCATGGCGGCCCGCCGTTATCTGCACACGTACGGCCTGGAGCCCGAGGTGTTCGGGCACGTCGCCGTCACCGCCCGCCGGCACGCGGCCACCAACCCGGCCGCGCACTTCCACGGCCGGCCGATCACGCTCGCCGACCACGCCGCGTCCCGCTGGATCGCCGAACCCCTGCGCCTGCTGGACTGCTGCCAGGAGACCGACGGCGGGCAGGCGCTCGTCGTCACCTCCGTCGAGCGGGCCCGGACCCTGCGGCACCCGCCCGCCGTGATCGCCGCCGCGGCGCAGGGCGCCGGCCGGGCGCAGGAGCAGATGACGAGCTTCTACCGCGACGACCTGACCGGGTTGCCCGAGATGGGAGTGGTGGCCCGGCAGCTGTGGCGCACGAGCGGGCTGACCCCGGGCGACATCGACGTGGGCATCGTCTACGACCACTTCACCCCCTTCGTGCTGACACAGCTGGAGGAATTCGGGTTCTGCCCGCCCGGCGGGGGCGCCGACTTCGTGGCGTCCGGTGCGCTGCCGCTCAACACCCACGGCGGACAGCTCGGCGAGGCGTATCTGCACGGCATGAACGGTGTGGCCGAGGCCGTGCGGCAGGTGCGCGGCACCGCGGTCAACCAGGTCGTGGGGGCGCGGCACGTGCTCGTCACAGCGGGCACGGGGGTTCCCACGTCGGGGTTGGTGCTCCGGGCAGACGGATGACGCGCAGAGGGACAACGCGCGGCACGCGCTCGTCACGGCGGGTACGGGCGTCCCTACGTCCGGGCTGATTCTCCGCGCAGACGGATGAACGGAGGGCGTGTCGGCACGGGCGGCCGGAGCCGGGCACCTTCACTCGCGGTTATGGACCGACGAAGAAAGATCATCGGATATCTCGTCGCCCTGACGGCGGCAGCGGCCCAGGTGGTCGGCGGGGCCGGGCCGGCGTCGGCGGGCGATCGCGGCGACCCCCGGAACGAGGGGGCGGTGATCTTCCGTGGCAAGGGCATCGACACCTGCCAGGCCCCGTCACTGAACACCCTCAGCGCCTGGCAGAGCTCCCCCTACGCGGCGGTGGGCGTCTACTTCGGGGGCCGCGCCCGCGCCTGCCCGAACCAGCGCTATCTCAGCCGGAGGTGGCTGACCGGCGCCAAGGACCTGGGCTGGCGGGTCCTGCCCGTCTACGTCGGCTCCCAGTCCCCGTGCGCCTCCGCCGTCCACAAGCGTGGCTACGCGATCAGCGACGACGAGCCCTGGGACCAGGGCATCGAGGAGGGCGAGGACGCCGTGCGCCGTGCCTCCGCCTACGGCATCGGCCGCCACAGCCCCCTCTATCTCGACATGGAGGCCTACAACTACCGCGACGCCGACTGCGCCCGGGTCACCCTCTCCTTCATCCGCGGCTGGAGCCGCGCGGTCGACCACCTGGGCTACATCCCCGGCTTCTACAGCAGCGCCAACGCGGGCGTACGGCACATGGACAACGCCCGGCGGGACGGGCGCAGCTCCCTGCCGGAGGTGATGTGGTTCGCCCGCTGGCGCGTCTCCCCCTCGACCGCCGGGGAACCGAACCTGGGATCCAGTGCCTGGACCCCGCACCGGCGTATCCACCAGTACGCGGGCAACGTCACCGAGACGTACGGCGGCCGCACGCTGACCATCGACCGGAACCAGATCGACGCACCCGTCGCCGTCATCAGATGAGGTCACCCGCTCCGTAGCGGACCCCAATACCGACCCTGACCGCCATCCCCCTCCAGGAGGTGGGGACAGCCCCACCACTACGACCTGAGGCTGACCGTTCTTCGGCACCTGCGGCCGATCCGCGCGGACGGGCGCACTCCTAGCGTTGAAGACATGAACACGTCCGTGTGCACCAGCGCATCCACCGCCGTGTACCCGTCGTTCTCGTCGTACGTACGGGCGCGTGGACCGGTCCTCCAGCGCACCGCCCGCGCGCTCACCTCGAACCCGTGCGACGCCGAGGATCTGCTGCAGACGGCCCTGACCAAGACGTATCTGGCCTGGGAACGCATCGAGGACCACCGGGCGCTCGACGGCTACGTACGCCGGGCGCTGGTCAACACCCGCACCTCGCAGTGGCGCAAACGCCGGGTCGACGAGTACCCCTGCGAGGAGCTTCCCGAGCGCGAGGCGGCCCCCCAGGCCGACCCCGCCGAGCAGCAGGTGCTGCGCGACGCCATGTGGCGCGCGGTGCGCCGGCTGCCGGAGCGGCAGCGGGCCATGGTCGTCCTCAGGTATTACGAGGACCTCACCGAGGTGCAGACCGCCGAGCTGCTCGGCGTCTCCGTCGGCACGGTCAAGAGCGCGGTGTCGCGGGCGCTCGGCAAGCTGCGGGAGGACCCGGAGCTGTCGCGGGCGGCGTAGGCCTGTCTGAAACCAGCCCGTCCGGCGATTGAGGACGCGCCCGCAGGGCGCTCGCTGCGGTGGTTCACGGCCGCCCCGGACCCGGAGCCGGGCGAGCGCTGAAACCAGCCCTCCGCAGGGTAGTGACTTACCGAGGGGAACGTAAGCAGAATCGCAGGGAACTACCTCGCGCAACGCGGCGCGCAGATCTGGGAGGCCCCTCGGTGCTGAGCACGATGCAGGACGTACCGCTGACAGTGACCCGCATTCTCGTCCACGGTGCGCTCGTGCACGGGGACGCGAAGGTCACGACCTGGACCGGGGACGGCGAGCCGCACCGCCGTACCTTCCGGGAGGTCGGCGATCGGTCCTCGCAGCTCGCCCACGCCCTCCGCGACGAGCTGGGGGTGACGGCCGACGAGCGGGTCGCGACCCTCATGTGGAACAACAGCGATCACCTCGAGGCGTATCTCGCGATCCCCGCCATGGGCGCGATCCTGCACACCCTGAACCTGCGGCTGCCTCCCGAGCAGCTGGTCTGGATCGTGCGGCACGCCGCCGACCGGGTCGTGATCGTCAACGGCACGCTGCTGCCGCTGCTCGCCCCCCTGCTGCCGCACCTCGACTCCGTCGAGCACGTCGTCGTCTCGGGCCCGGGCGACCGGTCCGCGCTGGAGGGCTGCCGCCCCCGCGTGCACGACTACGACGAGCTGATCGCGGGCCGCCCCACCGAGGGCTACGACTGGCCGGAGCTGGACGAGCGGCAGGCCGCCGCCCTCTGCTACACCTCCGGGACGACGGGCGAGCCCAAGGGCGTCCTCTACAGCCACCGGTCGATCTACCTGCACGCCATGGAGGTCAACGCCGCCGCGTCGTTCGGGCTGACTCCGGCCGAGATCTGTCTGCCGGTCGTGCCGATGTTCCACGTCAACGCGTGGGGCCTGCCGTACGCCGCGTTCATGGCGGGCACCTCGCTGCTGATGCCCGACCGCTTCCTGCAGCCCGCGCCGCTCGCCGCGATGATCCAGTCCGAGCGCCCCACGGTCACCGCCGGCGTCCCCACCATCTGGCAGGGGCTGCTCGCCGAACTCGACACCAACCATCAGGACGTCTCCTCCCTGCACACCGTGATCAGCGGCGGTTCCGCCTGCCCGCCCTCCCTGATGAAGGCGTTCGAGGAGCGGCACGGGATGCGGCTCATCCAGGCCTGGGGCATGACCGAGACCTCACCGCTGGGCTCCGTCGCCCGCCCGCCGGCCGGTCTGAGCGAGGACGAGGCGTGGCCGTACCGCGTCACCCAGGGCCGGCTGCCCGCCTCGGTGGAGTTCCGGCTGGCCGGTCCCGGCGGCGAGTTCCTGCCCTGGGACGGCACATCGGCCGGTGAGCTGGAGGTCCGCGGGCCCTGGATCGCGGGCTCCTACTACGGCGGCGCGGCGGACGAACCGTTCCGCCCCCAGGACAAGTTCAGCCCCGACGGCTGGCTGCGCACGGGTGACGTCGGCACGATGACCCCCGACGGCTTCCTGACCCTCACCGACCGGGCGAAGGACGTCATCAAGTCGGGCGGCGAATGGATCTCCTCGGTCGAATTGGAGAACCATCTGATGGCCCACCCGGAGGTCGCCGAGGCCGCCGTCGTGGCCGTCCCGGACGAGAAGTGGGGCGAACGCCCCCTGGCCGCCGTGGTGTTGAAGGACGGCTCGGCCGTCGAGTACGCCTCGCTGCGGACCTTCCTCGGCGAGCGGGTCGCCCGGTGGCAGCTCCCGGAGCGGTGGGTGCTGATCCCCTCGGTGCCGAAGACGTCGGTGGGCAAGTTCGACAAGAAGGTGCTGCGCAAGCGGTACGCCGACGGCGAGTTGGACGTAACCGTCCTCGGCTAGGACTTTCGGCTGCGGGCCGCCGGTGCCGCCTGCGGCGGCGAGCGCCCTGCGGGCGCGTCCTCAATCTCCCCCAGCTACCGCTGGGAGGTGCCCCCAGCGGGCTTGATGGTGTGGGCAGGGGCCCTGGGTTACCGATGTGCCCAGGGCCCCTGCCGTTCGCCGCGCCGCCTGCCGCGGGGGTCGGCCGGGCGCGGGGTCTGTGGAGTGAGGGTCAGATCTGGCGGGCGATGTGCTCCGCCGCGGCGATCACCGTGAGGTTGGTGGCGGCCGAGGGTACGTCCGGGAAGATCGACGCGTCCACGACCCGCAGCCCCTCGACCTCGCGCACCGCGCCGAGCCGGTCGGTGACGGCGGTCGGGTCGTCGTCGGCGCCCATCGGGGCGGTCGAGGTGGGGTGGTGGTACGTGTCGAGGGTCGCGATGACCGACCGCTCGATCTCCCCGTCACCCCGCGCGCCCGCACCCGGGCTGATCTCCTCGGTGATCAGCCCGGCGAGCGGCTCCGCCGCACCGATCCGGCGGGCGAGCCGCACCCCCTCCAGCAGCCGCCGCCGGTCGGCGGGCTCGGCGAGGAAGTTGAGGTCGATGCGCGGCGCCGCCTCGGGGTCGCGGCTGTCGATCGTCAACGTCCCCCGGGAGCCGGGCCGTACGAGCGCCACGGCGAGGACGAAGCCGATGCCGGTCGGGCTCTGGTCGTGGTCGTACAGGTGCGTCGCGGTGATGTGCAGATCCAGCTCCCCGTCGCCCGCCTCGGAGCTCGCGGTCCACACCTTCGCGCCGATCACGGGGATGCTCGCACCGAACCTCTCCGGGTCGGCGGCATAGGCGTTGCCCGAGAAGGGGTGGTCCTGCAGCCGCCGCCCCACCGGCAGATCGGCGACGAGCGGAATGCCGAGCGCGGCCAGATCGTCCGCCGGGCCGATCCCCGAACGCAGCAGGATCGCGGCGCTGCCGTACGTACCCGCCGAGAGGATCACCTCCGCGGCGCGCAGCTCCGTGCCGTCGGCCAGGACGACGCCACTCGCGCGGGAGCCCCGGAAGAGGACCCGGTCCACGAGGGACTCACCTCGGACGATCAGATTGCCCCGGGAACGGACGGCCGGTGTCAGATAGGCCATGCCGGTGTTGACGCGCACACCGTCGCGCACGTTCATCGGATACGGGCCGACGCCCTCGGGGTCCGCGCCGTTGAAGTCGTGGCAGGCCCGGATGCCCACCGACCGGGCCGCCTCCACGAAGGCGCGCTGCATGGGGCTGACGTCGGCGAGACCGAACTGCTCGACCGGCAGCGGGCCCGTGCGGCCGTGGAGCGCTTCGTCGCCGCCGTCCGTGGACTCCAGGGCGATGAAGGCGGGCAGCACGTCCTCGTACGACCAGCCCTTGAGCCCGCCCGCGGACCAGCGGGCGAAGTCCGAGGGCAGCGCGCGGACGGCGACCGCGCCGCCCGTCGCGGAGCTGCCGCCCAGCACCTTGCCCCGGGAGGCGTCGATGGAATGGCCGATGAAGCCGGGCTCGGAGCGGTAGCCCCAGTCGTGACCGGTGGCAGCGCCGAACACATCGCTGGAGGCGACGGCCTCGGGGTAGGCGTGCGGCCCGTACACGGGACCGGCCTCCAGGAGCAGCACCACCCGGGAGGGGTCCTCGGAGAGACGAGTGGCGAGCACGGCTCCGGCGGAACCGCCGCCGACGATGATCGTGTCGTAGGTGCGGTCACTCATGACGTCTCTCCTCCGTCGTCCTCGCCGATCGGGGTCGGCCTGGCGAGATTCGACGCTACGGAGAACGGCTGATTCGGGAATCTGTCATCGCATCGGTCAGTGGGCCGGCAGATGACTTGTGCAGGGCCTGGACGGATGCCAGTAAATGGCCTCTGACCTGCGAAAGGGTAAGACTTACGGGCCCGGAGCGGCATGCTGTCGGGCACGGTTCGTTGGCGCGATCGATACGGGGAAGGCGGGCGCTGTCGTGCGTCCGGCCCCGGCACGCGGGCCGGGGCCGTACGTCAGTTGGTCCCTATCTTCGCCAGCAGATCCACGATGCGCCCCTGTACCTCCGTGCTCGTCGACCGCTCCGCGAGGAAGAGGACCGTCTCGCCCGAGGCCAGCCTCGACAGTTGGGCCGGGTCGGTGTCGGCGGAGGTGTAGACGACGAGCGGCGTGCGGTTCAGCAGGCCGTTGCCGCGCAGCCAGTCGACGATGCCCGCGCGGCGCCGCCGCACCTGCATCAGGTCCATGACCACCAGATTCGGGTGCGTCTGCGCCGCGAGCGCCACCGCGTCCGCGTCCGTCGCCGCTCGTGCCACCTGCATGCCGCGCCGCTCCAGCGTCGCCGTCAGGGCGTCGGCGATCGGCTCGTGCTCCTCGATCAGCAGCACGCGCGGCGGGTGCATCTCGCTGTCACGCGGGGTCAGCGCCTTCAGCAGGACGGCCGGGTCGGCCCCGTACGCCGCCTCCGCCGTGGCCTGCCCGAGCCCCGCCGTCACCAGCACCGGCACCTCGGCCGCCACGGCGGCCTCGCGCAGCGACTGCAGCGCGGTACGGGTGATCGGCCCGGTCAGCGGGTCGACGAACAGCGCGGCCGGGTACGCCGCGATCTGCGCGTCCACCTCCTCGCGCGAGTGCACGATCACCGGGCGGTAGCCGCGCTCGGTCAGCGCCGCCTGCGTCGAGTCGTCGGGCGCCGGCCACACCAGGAGGCGCCGCGGGTTGTCCAACGGCTCCGGCGGCAACTCGTCGTCCATCGGCGGCCGTCCGGCCGGGGCGGCCTCGGTGACCTCCACGGCGCCGTTGGGCCCGTCGAGCGGCTCGGGCCCCTCGGCGGCGCCCTCGTCCGGTGCTCCTATGGCGAAGGCGCGGCCTTCGGAGGCATCACGCAGCCGAGGCCGCGCGGCGGGCGCCGGAGCGCTCTGCGCGTCGGCCTGCGCGGGCTCCCGCTCGCCCTCGGCCGGATTCCCGAGCTTGCGCCGCCGCCCGGACCCTCCGACGGGCGTCCCCGCGGCGGGCGTCCCGCCGAACGGCACGCCCTGCCCCAGCGTCCGCACGCTGAACCCCCGCGAGGCGTCGGCTCCTTGTGCTTGCTGCGCCTGCTGGGCCGCCCCCGGCTCCTCGGCGAGCGCGCGCCGCGCGCGTCGGCGGCCGGTGGGCGGCGTGGCGTCGGCGACGGCCTGCGGCTCGGCTGTCGTGGTGTCCGGGCCGGGTGCGGGCGCGCCCGGCACCTCCGCGCCCGGAAGGGCGAACGGCGGGGGGCCGGCGGCTGCCGCCGTTCCGTCCGTGCCGGGCGCGGACGTCGGCGCGTCCGGCGGGGTGGCCGGGCCGTACGGGGCGGGGCCGGTCGGTGCGGGGGCGGGTGCGGCAGTGCCCGGGCGGGCGAAGGGCGGGGGCCCGGCCGGGGCCGGGCCGGTGGCGTTCGCGCCGGGCCGCGCGGGAGAAGCGGCCGCGTCGGCGGCCTCGGTGCGGGCAGCGCCTTGCGGGGCAGTCGCGTCGGGCGTCGCCCCCTGCGGATGCGCGGGGTTGGCGCCCGCGAAGGCGAACGGTGCGGGCCCGTCGGGGCGCGCGCCACCCTGCGGGGTGGTCGGGCCGGTGCGGGGCTGGGAGGGCGTGCCCGTCCCGGCCGCGTCAGGCGTCGCCGCCTGCGGGTGCGCGGTGTTCGCGCCCGGAAGGGCGAACGGTGCGGGACCGGTGGGCGCCGCCGCGGTACCGGGACGCTGCGGAGGCGTCGGCGCGCCCGGCGTTGTTCCGGGCGTGCGCGTCGAGGGGACACCCGCGACACCGAAGGGGACAGGGCCGTCGGGGCCCGCGGCGCCCTGTGGGGCATTCGGGCCGGCTGTGGGCCGGGAGGGCGTGCCCGCCCCCGGCGCGTCAGGTGTAGCACCCTGCGGGCGCGCGCCCGGTGTCGGTCCGGGGGTGTGCGTCGGGGCGATGCCGCCGAGGCCGAAGGGGACGGGCCCGCCGGGGCCCGCGGTCCCCTGCGGGGCGGTCGGGCCGACGGGGGGCCGGGCAGGCGTGCCCGCCTCGGACGCGTCAGCTGCCGCCCCGTGCGGATGCGCCGCGAGGCCGGCCGCACCCGTGGCGGGCGGGCCGCCGGGGGCCGTGGTGCCGGGGCGTCGCGGAGGCCTGGAGTCACCCGGTGCGCCCGCCACGCCCCGGGCCGTCCCGGGCGGGCGTGCCGGGGCGACGCCCGCGATGCCCGCGAGGCCGAACGGCACGGGGCCGACCGGAGCCGGGCTCCCCTGGCCGGGGCGGAGCGCCGCGCTTTCGCCGGTGTCCGCCGGGTCGGCCTGACCGGGCGCCCCGCCCATGGCGAACGGGCCGCCCGGAGAAGGGGCGGCACCGGCCGTGGTGTTCGGGCGCTGGGAACCGTCCGGAGCGGTGTGAGGTGCCGGACCGCCCGGGCGCGGCCCGGTGCCGGGCGCCGCGTCGGCTCGGGGAGAGCCGCCGGGGCCCGCATGCGGCTCGGCGTGAGAGTCCGGCCCGTTGCCGATCCGCCGACGCGCGTCGGCGTGGGCTTCCTGCCCGGGAACGGGCTTGCGGTCGGCGTCGGCCGGGGGGAGGGCGAACGCGGCGCGCGGGGCGTCCGGTTCGGCGCTCGTCTGGCCGGGGATCGGGCGGTTCGGAGCCTCCGCGAGGGCGCGGCGGGCCCGGCGGCCCGTGGGGGCACCGGCCGCTCCGGACTCGCCCGGGGGCTCGGACTCGGGCGTCCGGTCGGCCTCGGCGGGCGGCAGCGCGAACGCCGGCCGGGGGCCCTCGGGCCCCGCGGGCTCCCGCCGGGCCCGGCGCCCGGTCGGCGCCGTCGCCTGCGGGGGCACCAGCCCGGCACCGTCGGTGCCCTGGTCCGCCGTTTCCGAACCGCCGCCGCGCCCGTGCCGGTTGGCCCGCACGGCGCCCTGCGCCTCGGCGTCCGCCGCCACGGGCGGCTGCTCCTCCTCGGAGCTGCGCCGCGCCCGCCGCCGCCCGGTGGGCTGCGGCGGCTCGGCGCCGCCCTGCGGCTCCGCCGGCTCGGCGGGCTTCTCGGCGGGGGCCAGGAACGCGTCGGTCCGCGACTGCCCCCTGCCGTCCGTCGCGGGTGCGGCCGCATCCCGGCGCGCCCGCCGCCCGGAAGGCCGGTCGGGAGCCGACTCCTCGGCGGGCGCCTCGGCCGTGCCCCGCGCGCGCTGCGCGGGCAGCGGCATGACCGTTGTCGCGTTCTGTGTGTCCCCGGCCGTCGACCGCTCCGTGGGCTCGGGCACCGGGCCGCCCTCCGCGGAGACCGGCACCTCCAGGACGTACGCGTGACCGCCCGCCGCGCCCGGCACCTCATGCGTCTGCAGCACGCCGCCGTGGCGGCGCACGATGCCCTCGACCAGGGGGGTGTGGACCGGGTCGCCGCCGGGGAACGGCCCTCGGACCTCGACCCGGACGACCTCGCCGCGCTGCGCCGCCGCCACCACGATCGTGGAGTCGCCGGCGGTACCGGTCGTGCCGCCCGTCGCGTCGACGCCCGCCACGTCCGCGATCAGGTGCGCGAGCGCCTGCGCGAACCGCTCCGCGTCGACCTCCGCCTCGATCGGCGGCGCGTGCACCGCGAACTGCGCGCGCCCGGGCCCGATCAGCTCGATCGCGCCCTCGACGCCCGCCGCCACGACCGTGTCGAGCGCGACCTTCTCCCGGACGAGCTTGCTCTCGCCCGCGTCCAACTCCTGGTAATCCAGGACATTGTCGACAAGCGTCGCCATCCGCGCGTATCCGGCGGACAGATGGTGCAGGATCTGGTTGGCCTCGGGCCACAGCTGTCCGGCGGGGTCGGCGGCCAGCGCGCCCAGCTCACCGCTCAGCCGCTCCAGCGGGCCGCGCAGCGAGTCGCCCAGCATCGCCAGGAGCTGCGCGTGCCGGGCGGCGAGGGCGTCGTAGGCGCGGCGGTCGGTGAACGTCATCACCGCGCCGACGAGCTGCTCGCCGTCCCGCACGGGCGCCGTGGTGAGGTCGACGGGCACCGAGCGGCCGTCCTTGGCCCACAGCACCTGCCCGCGCACCCGGTGCTTGCGCCCGGAGCGCAGCGTGTCGGAGATCGGCGACTCCTCGTACGGGAAGGGGGAGCCGTCCGCGCGGGAGTGCTGGATCAGGGGGTGCAGCTCCCGGCCGCCGAGGTCGCTGGCGCGGTAACCGAGGATCTGCGCGGCGGAGGGGTTGACGAGGACGACCTTGCCGGCGATGTCGACGCCGACGACGCCCTCGGCGGCCGCGCGCAGGATCATCTCGGTCTGGCGCTGCTGCCGGGCCAGTTCGGCCTCGGTGTCCACCGTGCCGGTCAGGTCCCGCACGACGATCATCAGCAGCTCGTCGCCCGTATAACTGGCGTGGTCCGCGTACGGGGTGCGGCCGTCCTCGAGGTTGGCGCTGGTGACCTCGACGGGGAACTCCGTGCCGTCCGTGCGGTGCGCGACCATCCGGGTCGGCTTGGTGCGCGCGTCGGCGGTGTCCGGCAGCCGCATCGAGCCGGGGATGCGCCGGGAGTCGAATTCGGGCAGCAGGGAGAGCAGTCCGCGCCCGACGAGCCCGGTGCCGGGCACCTCGAAGGTCTCGAGCGCGATGTGGTTGGCGTTGACGACCGTGCCGTTGCAATTGACGAGCAACAGGGCGTCGGGCAGGGCGTCGAGTATGGCTGCGAGGCGAGCAGCGCCTCGGGATGGCCTGCTGCTCACGACGACGCTTCCTCCCTGGGTTACCGCACCTTGCCGACCCGCTCCGGGCGGCTCGGCGCTGCCCGCTGGCGTGTCACTGAGGGGAGTCTACGGGCTGCGGAGGCGGGCGCGACGGCGGATGGCGGGTGCGGTGGGATGCGTCGCCGGGCACCTCCGGGGCGTCTCGGCGCAGGCCCGACATGCCCCCCGTGTCAGCCCTTGGGGGTGCTGTGAGGGTCGCCGAGCAGCTCGGAGAACTTGTTCCACCGGGCGATTTCGCACCCGTTCGTCCGGTTGAATTCGGCATTTACCGGGCGCCCTGCCCAGGTGCCGGTCACCCGCGCCTTCTGATCGCCCCCGTAGATCATCGGGCACATCGCGTCGGCGGGTACGGGCGCGAAGGTTTCCTTGCCCCATCGCGTCTGCTCGTCGAGCTGGTCGCACGCCTTCTTCGCGCGCGGGTGCGTGCCGCCGGCGGGGTGGCAGTACAGGTCGTACGTGCCGTCGAGGGAGCCGCTGTCGGTCACCGTGACGGTGAGGTGGTCGCCGTGCTCGTACGGAAGGGGCAGCGGCATGGGGGCGGCCACGGCGGGGGCGGCGAAGAGGGCCGGGGCCAGCGCGGCGACGGCGGCGAGGGTGAGACGGCGGAGCGGCATCGCGGTACTCCAGAAGTACGGACGGCTGGGGCCGCGGCGTGGTTCGCCGGGCCCTTCACCTGACTAACGCGCCGGAGGGCCGGGCGTTGCGCACGAAAGAGCACCAAGTGACGGGGGGAGGGAGAGGGGAGAGGGGGAAGGGCGGGGGAGAGCCGTGGAGGGCCGGGGAGAGAGGGCGAGGGAAATTGCCAGGGGGAATTGCTTTGCCCAGGAGTCGGGAAGCCCGGTACCGTAGACCACGATTGGTGGCGAGCCGCTGGGCTGTGTCATCATCGGCACGCACCACCTCACGCATGCGCGGGGTGTGCTGGAGGCTTCGCCTAGTCTGGTCTATGGCGCCGCACTGCTAATGCGGTTTGGGGTAACCCCCCATCCCGGGTTCAAATCCCGGAGCCTCCGCTTGCTTCAAGGGCCCCGGTCATCTCGAAAGAGACGGCCGGGGCTCTTGCGTATGTGCGCGCGGACGGCTGCGTATGTGCGTGCGGACGGCCGGGGGAGATCCTCCCCGTCCCTGCCTCCCGCCGGTCGCCCAGGAGGGTGCCTTCGAGAAGGCTCGTGAGGGCGTTTGTGCAGGTCAGGTGGGGTGAAGGGAATGGATTTCACGTCCCGGCACAGTTCATGTAATGTTGTCCACGCAACGCCGACCGGCAAGAAAAACCGCCGGGAAGCCGAGCGCTCGTAGCTTAACGGATAGAGCACTTGACTACGGATCAAGAGGTTGCAGGTTCGAATCCTGCCGAGCGCACAGCCGAGGGACCGGTACCCACTTGTTGGATCCGGTCTTTCGACCGTCGCGGGGTGGAGCAGCTCGGTAGCTCGCTGGGCTCATAACCCAGAGGTCGCAGGTTCAAATCCTGTCCCCGCTACTTTGATCACAGGTCCGGCACCTCAGGGTGTCGGACCTGTGGCATTTCCGGGGACGGACGGGGGCAGCCGGAGTGGACGTGGCGGATGACGTGGCGGATACCGCGCGCGAGGGCCCGGTCGGTGACGAGAAGGTGGCCCGCTTCTGGCGGGAGCTGGGGCTGCCGGGTCTGATCGACGTCCACACGCACTTCATGCCCGAGCGGGTGCTCGCGAAGGTATGGGCCTACTTCGACGCCGTCGGCCCGCTCGTCGACCGCCCCTGGCCCATCGCCTACCGGCACGCGGAGAGCGAACGGCTCGCGGTGCTGCGCGGCTTCGGCGTACGGGCCTTCACCTCGATGATCTACCCGCACAAGCCGGGCATGGCGGCCTGGCTCAACGGCTGGGCGGCGGACTTCGCGGCCCGCGTCCCCGACTGTCTGCACACCGCGACGTTCTTCCCCGAGCCCGGTGCCGACCGCTATACGGCCGAGGCGCTGGACGCGGGCGCGCGGATCTTCAAGTCGCATGTGCAAGTGGGTGCCTACGACCCGGGCGACCCGCTGCTGGACGACGTCTGGGGGCGGATCGCCGACGCCGGGACGCCCGTGGTCACGCACTGCGGCTCGGGCCCGGTGCCCGGCCCGTACACCGGGCCGGAGCCGGTGGCGCGGCTGCTGGCCCGGCACCCGCGGCTGCGGCTGGTGATCGCGCACATGGGGATGCCGGAGTACGCGGACTTCCTGGACCTGGCCGAGCGGTACGAGGGCGTCCACCTCGACACCACGATGGCGTTCACGGACTTCTCCGAGAGCACCGCGCCCTTCCCGCCCGCGGAACGCCTCCGGCTGGGGGCGTTGGGCGACCGCATCCTCTTCGGCAGCGATTTCCCCAACATCCCTTACGGCTACGCGCACGCGCTCGATGTCCTGACCGGCCTGGGCCAGGACGACGACTGGCTGCGGGGCGTGTGCCACGACAACGCTGCGCGGCTCTTCGGGTTGGCGGGACGCCCGCGGCGGGCGGATGGCCCCTAGCTGGGGGTGCACCACCGCTGCGCGGCGGTGGGGGGGGAGGGGGGGAGGGGGGGGGGGGGGGGGGGGGGGGGGAGGGAGCAGCCGCCCGCAGAGGGGAGGAGGGAGAGCAGGACGGACAGAACCACAGAGGGGGAAAAACAGAACAGA
>NZ_JBVIQR010000004.1:22272-202965 GCF_055576875.1 Streptomyces sp. NPDC033229
CCACCCCCCCCCCCCTCCCCCCCCCCCCCCCCCCCCCCCCCCCCCCCCCCCCCCCCCTCTCCCCCCCCCCCCCCCCTCCCCCCCCCCCCCCCCCCCCCCCCCCCCCCCCTCTCTCTTTCCCCCCCCGCGCCCGCAGGGCGCTCGGCGGCCTAGCGCCCGAGCGGCAGCGCCTCCGCCAGCGCCCGCCACTCCGGACGCGGCAGGGACGTCATGTCGGGGCGGACGACCTGAACGGCCAAGTGATCCGCGCCGGCCGCCAGGAACTCGTCCACCCGCGCGCGCACCGCCGCGGCGTCGCCGAGGGCGAAGACCGCGTCGAGCAGCCGGTCGCTGCCGTTGCCCTCGAAGTCCTCCTCGGTGAAGCCGAGGCGTAGCAGGTTGTTGGTGTAGTTGGGCATCGGCAGGTAGCGGGCGAGATAGCCGCGGGCGGTCTCCCGGGCGCGGGCGAGGTCGTCGTCGAGGACCACCTTCAGCTCGGGCGCGAGGAGCACGCCCTCGCCCAGGGCCTCGCGGGCCCGGGCGGTGTGCTCGGCCGTGACGAGATACGGCAGGGCGCCCGCCGCGCGGTCGCGGGCGAGCCGCACCATCTTCGGCCCGAGGGCGGCCAGCATGCGCCGCCCGGCGGGCAGCGGCACGGGCGCGGCGTCCAGCGCGTCCAGGTACTCCACCATCGCGGAGTACGGCTTCTTGTACCCGTCGACCATGTGGCCGTGGCTGACGCCCAGGCCGAGAACGAAGCGCTCCCGGTCGGCGGGGGCCAGCGCCGCGTACTGGGCGGCGACGTCGGCCGCCTCGTGCTGCCAGATCGACAGGATGCTGGTGCCGACGCTCACCCGGTCCGTGGCCGCCAGCAGCCGCGCCGCCTCGTCCATGCGGGCGTTGCCTCCGAGCCAGATCGTTCCGTAGCCCAGCTCGTCCAACTCGGCCGCGGTCTCGCGGACTTCGGCGGACTTCTCCGGGTCGTCCGCGCGGAGCGCGGGGCTCCAGATGCCGATCCTGCCAAGGTCTGTGGTGAGTGCCATGCGCCCAACAACCGGAGGTTCCATCCGGTTATTCCCGGATTCTCAGACGATTCACAGGGGACGGAAAGAGGGCTCTCACGGGCCGGGACCACCCTCGGGACCATGACCATCACCACACCCCACAGGCGGGCCGAGCTGACGCACGACGACGGAAGTGCCGTACGGGTGCTGGTCGTCGATGACGAGGCGCCGCTGACGGAGCTGCTGACCATGGCCCTGCGCTACGAGGGCTGGGACGTGCGGACCGCGGCCGACGGGGCGACGGCGCTGCGCCGCGCCCGGGAGTTCCGGCCCGACGCCGTCGTGCTGGACGCGATGCCGCCCGACGCCGACGGTCTGTCCCTCCTGGGGCGGCTGCGGCGCGAACACCCTGATCTGCCCGTGCTCTTCCTGACGGCGAAGGGCTCCGCGGACCGCGTCGCCGGGCTCACGGCGGGCGGCGACGACTACGTCACCAAGCCGTTCGGCCTGGAGGACGTCGTCGCCCGGCTGCGCGGACTGCTCCGCCGCTCCCGGGCCGCCGCGCCGCAGGGCGATTCGGTGCTGACCGTCGGGGACCTGGTGCTGGACGAGGACAGTCACGAGGTGACCCGGGGCGGCACGGAGATCCGGCTGACGGCCACCGAGTTCGAGCTGCTGCGCTTCCTGATGCGCAACCCGCGGCGGGTGCTCAGCAAGCCGCAGATCCTGGACCGGGTGTGGTCCTACGAGTTCGGCGGCCGGGCCAACGTCGTCGAGCTGTACATCTCCTATCTCCGCCGGAAGATCGACGCCGGTCGCGAGCCGATGATCCACACGCGGCGCGGCGTCGGCTATCTGATCAAGGCCGCGCCCCCGCGCGCCGAGGCCCCGCGCGCATAATCCGTTGTACGGCGTAGAACGACCCTTGTACGGTGTACGTCGCTACTGGTCGCACACCGCACAAGGGAGCCCGTCATGACGGCGACGACCGCCGCCCAGCGCGACGCCGGAGACCGGAAACCGCAGCGTCATCCCACCCGTTGGGTGATTCTCGGCGTCATCTGCCTCGCCCAGCTCACCGTCCTCCTCGACAACACCGTCCTCAATGTCGCGATCCCCTCCCTCACCGAGGAGATGGGCGCCGCGACCTCCGACATCCAGTGGATGATCAACGCCTACTCGCTGGTCCAGGCCGGACTGCTGCTCACCGCGGGCAGCGCCGCCGACCGCTACGGGCGCAAGAAGCTGCTCGCGCTCGGCCTCGCGCTCTTCGGGATCGGCTCGCTGCTCGCCGGGCTGGCCGAGACCACCGGACAGCTGATCGCCGCCCGCGCGGGCATGGGCGTCGGCGGCGCGCTGCTGATGACCACCACGCTGGCCGTCATCGTCCAGGTCTTCGACGAGGACGAGCGCGCCAAGGCCATCGGCCTGTGGGGGGCGGTGAGTTCGCTCGGCTTCGCCGCCGGCCCGCTCGTCGGCGGGGCGATGCTCAACCACTTCTGGTGGGGCTCGATCTTCCTGATCAACGTGCCGGTGGCGCTGCTCGGCTTCGTCGCCGTGCTCAAGCTCGTGCCGGAGTCCAAGAACCCCACGGGCGACCGCCCGGACCTGCTCGGCGCGCTGCTCTCCACCATCGGCATGACCTGCGTCGTCTTCGCGATCATCTCCGGCCCGGAGCACGGCTGGACGTCCGGGCGGGTGCTGCTCTCGGCGGGCATCGGCGCCGTCGCGCTCGCGCTCTTCGCGCTGTGGGAGCGGCGTGTCCCCTTCCCCATGCTGGACATGCACTTCTTCCGCAACCGCCGCTTCGTGGGCGCCGTAGCGGGCGGCATCCTCGTCGCCTTCGGCATGGGCGGCTCGCTCTTCCTGCTCACCCAGCACCTGCAACTCGTCCTCGGCTACGACCCCTTGGCCACCGGTCTGCGGATGTCGCCGCTGGCGCTGGTCATCGTCGCCCTCAACCTCACCGGCGTCGGCGCCCGGCTGCTGCCCAAACTCGGCACCCCGACACTGATCATCGGCGGCATGAGCATGCTGGCCGGCGGGCTCGCGGCCATCGCGGTCCTCGGCGCGCACGGCTACGGGGGCATGCTGCTCGGCCTGGTCATGATGGGTACCGGCATCGCGTTTTCGATGCCCGCCATGGCAAACGCGATCATGTCCGCGATCCCACCGGAGAAGGCGGGCGTCGGCGCGGGCGTCAACGGCACGCTCCAGGAGTGCGGCAACGGCCTGGGCGTCGCGGTCCTCGGCGCGGTCCTCAACTCGCGCTTCGCGGCCCTCGTCCCGGCCGTCGCCGCCGGTGCGGGCTCACTGCCCGCCGCGCTGGCCTCGGCCCGTACGGACGCGGAGCGGACCGCGATCGAGGACGCCTTCTCCAGTGGGGTGCAGACCAGCCAGCTGGTCGGCGCGGCCGCGGTGCTCGCGGGCGGCATCGTCGCGGCGGTGCTGCTGCGCCGGGCCGAGCGTTCCGTGGCGGCGTCCTAGCCCTGTCCGGCGGCTCGTGGGGCTGAGCTCAGCCGAACTCAGCCCGTCCGGCGTTTGAGGACGCGCCCGCAGGGCGCTCGCCGCCGCAGGCGGCAACGGACGGAGCCATGGGCGGCAACGGACGGCCCGTCGCCGAACAACCGCCGGTCAGGCGCATAGCATCGGATACGTACCACCGGCGCAGGAAGAGGAGAGCGCGTCATGACGAGCGGAAAGCGCGCCGGAAACCTCCGGGCCAGTGTGTGGCTGGCGGCGGAGCCGGCCCACAAGCGCAAGGCGGAGCAGGCGGAGCGCAAGCAGGGCGAGGGCCAGGAGCAGCGGCCCGGGGCGCTCGACCGGCAGCGGATCGTCGAGGCCACGGTCCGGCTGCTGGACGCCGACGGGCTGGCCAAGTTCTCCATGCGGCGGCTGGCGGACGAGCTGGACGTGACCGCGATGTCGGTCTATTGGTACGTCGACAGCAAGGACGACCTTCTCGAATTCGCCCTCGACGAGGTGTGCGGCGAGATGGTCGTCCCCGATCCGGTTGCCGCGGGCGGGGACTGGCGCGACCAGCTGCGCGCGCTGGCCGTCGAGTACCGCGACATGCTCGTCGCCCACCCGTGGATGCCCTCGCTGCTGGGCCGGTACCTCAACATCGGCCCGCGTTCGATGGCCTTCTCCGACGCCATCCTCGCGGTGATGCGGCACAGCGGAGTGCCGAAGGAGGGCCTGTCCGGGGCCCTCGCGGCGGTCTTCCAGTTCGTCTACGGCTTCAGCACCGTCGAGGGACAGTTCAAGGAGCGCTGCCGGGGCACGGGACTGACCGAGGACGAGTACTACCGCCAGGTCATCACTACGGTGAAGGACCGCCCGGACTTCGCGGAGCAGCACCCCGAGGCGCTGGCGATGACCGAGGACCTGGCCGGTACGACGCTCGCCGAGGCGCGGGAGCGGGACTTCGGCTTCGCCCTGGACACGGTCATCGCGGGCATCGAGGTCATGCGCGACCGGGCGGGTGCTTCCAGCCCGTCCGGCGCTTGAGGACGCGCCCCGCAGGGCGCCTGTCGGCGCGGTGGGCAGAACGGGCCGGTAGCCGATGGTCCGCCGGCCAGGACGGGAAGCGTCTGTCGGCGCAGGTGGCGAACGAGCCGGTGGCCAAGAATCCGCCACATACGTCGAGGGGCCCCGGTAGGTGGCGTGCAGGCCGTCCCCTGCCTGTGCGCACACCCCCACCGGGGCCCATCGTCCGGGACCGTCCATGCCGCTGCCGGTCCCGGTGCCGGCGTTCAGGGGGCGCGTCTCCGCTCGAACCGCGCCCCCTTGACGCCGGGGTCTGTCAGTCGCGGGCCGCCGCCTTCGCGGGCGCGGCGTCGGCCGCCGCCGACTCGGCCGACGGGTGCCCGCCGGGCCGGCTCTTGAGCGCGACCTCCTTGATGAAGAGGGTCAGGATGAAGGCCAGCAGGGCGCAGGGCGCGGCGTAGAGGAAGACGTCGCCGACGCCGTGCCCGTAGGCGCTCTCGATCACCGTGCGGATCGGCGGCGGGAGCTTGTCCAGGTCGGGGATGCCGCCGCCGCCCGTACCGCCGTGGCCCATCGCCGCGGCGGCCTTGGGGCCGAGGGCGGCCATGCCGTCCTTCACATAGTCCGTGACCCGGTTGCCGAGCACCGCGCCGAGCGCCGAGACGCCCACCGCGCCGCCGAGCGACCGGAAGAAGGTGACGACGGAGCTGGCGGCGCCGAGGTCCTCGGGGGCCACCTGGTTCTGGGCGGCGAGCACGAGGTTCTGCATCATCATGCCGATGCCGAGACCCATGAGGACCATGTAGGCGGCCAGGTGCCAGTACGGGGTGTCGTACCGCATCGTGCCGAGCAGCCCGAGACCCGCGGTGAGCAGCACACCACCGACGACGACCCAGTTCTTCCAGCGGCCGGTCTTGGTGATGATCTGCCCGGAGACGGTCGAGGAGATGAACAGACCGGCGATCATCGGGATCGTCATCACACCGGACATCGTCGGCGACTCGCCGCGCGCCAGCTGGAAGTACTGCGAGAAGAAGACCGTGCCGCTGAACATCGCGATACCGACGAAGAGGCTCGCGAGGGAGGACAGGGTGATCGTCTTGTTGCGGAACAGCCGCAGCGGGATGATCGGCTCGGCCGCCTTGGACTCGACGTACACGAAGACCGCGCCCAGCAGCACCGAGCCGCCGACCATGGCGTAGGTCTGCCACGAGATCCAGTCGTAGTTCTTCCCGGCCAGCGTCACCCAGACCAGCAGCAGCGTGACGGCGGCGCTGATGAAGAACGCGCCCAGCCAGTCGACCTTGACGTTCCGCTTCACCACCGGCAGCTTCAGGGTCTTCTGCAGGACGATCAGCGCGATGACCGCGAACGGCACACCCACGTAGAAGCACCAGCGCCAGCCGAGCCAGCTGGTGTCCGTGATGACACCGCCGAGCAGCGGGCCGCCGACGGTCGCGACGGCGAAGGTCGCGCCGAGGTAGCCGCTGTAGCGCCCGCGCTCACGCGGGGAGATCATCGCGGCCATGACGATCTGGGCCAGGGCCGACAGACCGCCGACGCCGATGCCCTGGACGACACGGCAGGCGATGAGCATGCCGCTGTTCTGCGACAGACCGGCGGCGGCCGAACCCAGGACGTAGACGACCAGGGCTATCTGGACCAGCAGCTTCTTGCTGAAGAGATCGGAGAGCTTGCCCCACAGCGGGGTGGACGCGGTCATCGCGAGGAGCGAGGCCGTGACGACCCAGGTGTAGGAGGACTGGCTGCCGTGGAGGTCGGAGATGATCTCGGGCAGGGCGTTGGAGACGATCGTCGACGACAGGATCGCGACGAACATGCCGAGCAGCAGCCCGGACAGCGCCTCCATGATCTGCCGGTGGGTCATGGGGGCGTCGGAGCCCTGCGGGTCCCCGGGCTTGGCGTGGCCGCCCCGCACACCGGCTGGTGTGGTCTTAGCCATGAACTTCCTTTTCTCTGTCTGATGGTGGTGCGGGTTACGCGGACGTACGGGTGAGGGAGTCGTCCGGGTGCGGTGTGAGCGCGTGCTGGGGAGCGCGCGCCCGGCAGTCGCCGAAGCTCCGGCGCAGGCGTCCGAGCAGTTCCACGAGACGGCCGACGTCGTCGTCGGACCAGTCCTCGAGGCAGGCGGCGAGCGCTTGGGTGTACCGCGCGGACACCTCCTCCAGCAGCGCCTCCCCGGCGGGGAGCAGTCGCAACAGCCGGGACCGCTTGTCGGCGGGGTCCGGCTGCCGGTCGATCCAGCCGCGCTCGGCCGCGTACGACACGTGCCGACTGGTCACCGACATGTCGATGGCGAGCAGCTCGGCGAGCTTGCTCATCCGCATCTCGCCGTACCGGTGGAGCAGGGTGAGCACGATGGCCGAAGCGGGTGAACAGTCGTGCGGCAGCACCCGCGCCAGATCGCGCTTCACCGCGCCGACGGCGCCGAGCTGCCGGGCGAGCTCCTCGTACTGCTCCTGTGCGGCCATCGACCCCTCGCTGCCATCGGTTGCTTAGGGCAACGATAGAGGTGGTTGGTTGCCGCAGGCAAATGAAATGGTATGGATTCGGGTAAAGCTCACCCCAAGGGTTTCCCGCCTCCGGGTTATGCGCACCTGTGGCGGCGGCAAAGGGGGGAGCTCAGCCAAAACCAGCCCGTCCGGCGTTTGAGGACGCGCCCGCAGGGCGCTCGCCGCCGCAGGCGGCAACGACTGCCCGCGCCGGGCGGCTGAGCTCAGCCAAATCCAGCCTGTCCGGCGTACACCGGTCCGCGCCGGGTGGCTGAGGCCAGCCATATCCAGCCCGTCCGGCGTTTGAGGACGCGCCCGCAGGGCGCTCGCCGCCGCAGGCGGCAAGGACGGCCGGCAGCCGGCCAGGCGATTGGCGGCAGGACGGGCCTGTGGCCGAGGGTCCGCCGAACCCCGCCGAACCCCACCCCGCGCGCGGCAAGCGCAACCGTTTCGCTAGGGTCCTGGCCTATGGCCAACCACCGTCAGCAGGGCCCCGAGGGCAACTACGACCCCGCGGGCAGCACCCAGATGTTCCGTGCCTTCGTCGATGAGGGGCAGTCCGGCGCCCGTGCCGCCGCGCCCGCCGCCGCCAGGCGCTCCGGTCCGGGGGCCGGCGTCATCGTCGGTGTGATCGTCGCGATCGCGGTCGTGGCCGGCGTGGCCTGGCTCGCGCTGGCCGGCTGAGTCCGCGTCAGGCCGACGGTGCGGGCGGTCCGCGGAGTGAACCCGCCCTGCCTCACCCCCACTTCACCGCCACGTCCCGGGTCTCGACGCGCATGCCCGGCGGCACCCGCCAGGCGTCGACGCACACCGTCCAGGTCTTCTCCCGCGCCTGCCCGGGATCGATCGGCACGGGCAGCGGCTCCGACGATGTGAGCGTCACCCAGTCGGTGCCGAGCGGGCCGATGATGTGGCTGCCGAAGGTGACCGTGCCGCCCGTCACGGGCCGTCCGCCGGCGTTGGTGAAGGTCACGGTCACCTTCTCGCACCAGCGGCGTTCGTCGTCCGGCTCGCGGCGCGGGGTGCCGATGTCGAGCACCGCCGGTGTGCCGGGCGGGGTGCCGGTGGAGGGCGAGGGGCGCGGACGGGACGTCGGCGGAGCGCTCGAAGGGGGCGCGGAGGACGTGGGGGAGTCGCCGCCGGCGGGACCCGTACCGCCGGGAGGGCCGGGAGCGCCCGGGGCCGTCCCCGGGCCGGGCCAGGTTCCGCCCGTATCGATGCGGCTGCCGGGGCTGTCGGCCCCGCCCGTACTGATGGAGGGCGCGGCCCGGAATGTCTTCTGCGGTGCACTTGATGAACCCGGCGCTCCGGAAGGGCTCCGGCGCGGCCCGCGGGGCGACGGCTCGCCGTCCAGCGGCATCAGTCGCACACCGCCCGTCGGCGGCACGACCCCGGCGCGGGACGTGCCGGGCCCGGCGGCCCCCGTCGCGACATAGCCGTCGCGGTCGCTACCGCCGCAACCCGTGAGAAGCGCTCCCAGACACGCTCCCAGACAACCGAGGGCCGCCAGCCGACGCGCGGCAGCCGAAGCGGAGACGATCGTCTTCCGTCGCATCGGCTCAGTGTGGCTGACGGACAATCAGGAGTACATGCCCGGGAAGGGGATGGCCGGGGTCAGTCGGCGATGAGGCCCTCGCGGAGCTGCGACAGCGTCCGGGTGAGCAGCCGCGAGACGTGCATCTGCGAGATGCCGACCTCCTCGCCGATCTGCGACTGGGTCATATTGGCGAAGAACCGCAACATGATGATCTGCCGCTCGCGGGGCGGCAGTTTGGCCAGCAGGGGCTTGAGCGACTCGCGGTACTCCACGCCCTCCAGCGCGGTGTCCTCGTAGCCCAGGCGGTCGGCGAGCGAGCCCTCGCCGCCGTCGTCCTCGGGGGAGGGGGAATCGAGCGAGCTGGCGGTGTAGGCGTTGCCGACGGCCAGGCCGTCGACGACGTCCTCCTCGGACACCCCCAGGCACAGGGCCAGTTCGGGAACGGTCGGCGACCGGTCCAGCTTCTGCGCGAGCTCGTCGCTGGCCTTGGTGAGGGCCAGCCGCAGCTCCTGCAGACGGCGCGGCACCCGTACGGACCAGCTGGTGTCCCGGAAGAAGCGCTTGATCTCGCCCACGACCGTCGGCATCGCGAACGTGGGGAATTCCACGCCCCGTTCGCAGTCGAACCGGTCGATCGCCTTGATCAGGCCGATCGTGCCGACCTGGACGATGTCCTCCATCGGCTCGTTGCGGCTGCGGAAGCGGGCCGCCGCGTAGCGCACGAGGGGGAGGTTGAGCTCGATCAGGGTGTCGCGGACGTACGTACGCTCCGCGCTGTCCCGCTCCAGCGTGGCCAGTCGCAGGAAGAGCGATCGGGAGAGGGTGCGGGTGTCGATGGCTTCGCAGTCGTCGAGCACGGCGTGCGGTGCGTCATTGGCGAGCACCTTCGCGCTGCCCAGGTCTACGGACATGCCACCCCCTTGAGGTCGCGGACGGGTCACAGCGGTGCCCCTGCCGAGGGTACGGACGAGGGGTTCAACCTCCACCTGAATACCGGAGGCCGCGCTGTGGCAAACGCAGTTCCTGCAGAATGTCACATGTCGGCAACGCGCTGTAGCGTCAAGTCGATATATCTGCCCCATCACCGCAGGAAGGTGTCACCCGTAAGGGTTAGGCGTCGATTCGATTTGCGGATCGTAGCCGGGCGAAGCTCCGCGAGAGCAGCCGGGACACATGCATCTGTGAGACGCCCAGCTCGGCGCTGATCTGCGACTGCGTCAGATTGCTGTAGTAGCGCAGCAGCAGAATGCGCTGCTCGCGCTCCGGCAGTTGCACGAGCAGATGGCGCACGAGATCCCGGTGCTCGACCCCGGCGAGCGCCGGATCCTCGTAGCCGAGCCGGTCGAGCAGCCCGGGCAGCCCGTCGCCCTCCTGTGCCGCCTCCAGCGAGGTGGCGTGGTACGAGCGGCCGGCCTCGATGCAGGCCAGCACCTCGTCCTCGCCGATCTTGAGCCGCTCGGCGATCTCGGCCGTGGTGGGGGAGCGGCCGTGCAGCACCGTCAGGTCCTCGCTGGCGCCGTTGACCTGCACCCACAGCTCGTGGAGGCGGCGCGGCACATGGACGGTGCGGACGTTGTCGCGGAAGTAGCGCTTGATCTCTCCCACGACGGTCGGCATCGCGAAGGTCGGGAACTGCACCCCGCGATCCGGGTCGAAGCGGTCGATGGCGTTGATGAGCCCGATCGTGCCGACCTGGACGACGTCCTCCATCGGCTCGTTGCGGCTGCGGAAGCGGGCCGCCGCGTAGCGCACGAGCGGGAGGTTGGCCTCGATCAGGGCGGCACGCACCCGGGCGTGCTCGGGGGTGCCGGGTTCCAGGGTGGAGATCTCCTTGAAGAGCACCTGGGTCAGCGCCCTGGCGTCCGCGCCCCGGCTCTCCCGGGCGCGCGGGGCGCTCTGGGCGTCGGGGTCCGGGCCGGGGGCGGGGGTCGCGTCGGGGGCAGCGGGAGTGGCGGGAGTGGCAGGGGTGCCGGGGTCGGCGGGCGTGCCGCCGGGGCCGGTGGCCGGGGAGTCGGCGGCACGGGGTCCGGCGGGTCCGGCCGCGGTGCCGGGATTGTCGCGTTGGTGGGGGGCTTCGGGCACGGTACGGGCCGACACGGTCACGCCACCCCTTCACGTCGACGCATTCAATTCACTCAACTCATCCGGGTCGCTCAACTCGTCCGGGAAAAGCGGTCATAGCATCACAAGACATGTGCACTGTGTGCAAGCACCCCATAACACCGTGTTGAACGCAAAAATGACCCCTCACCGTGGTGGTGAGGGGTCTTGCGGCGCCTACGCCGCGAACGGCCCGTAGGAACCGCTCAGAACGCGTAGTCGGCGATCACCCAAGTGGCGAACTCACGCCACAGCGCGACGCCCGCCTGGTGCTCGGGGTGGTCGAGGTAGCGCTGGAGCGCGGCGGTGTCCTCGACGGATGAGTTGATCGCGTAGTCGTAGGCGATCGGCCGGTCCGTGATGTTCCACGCGCACTCCCAGGAGCGCAGCTCGGGCACGAGGCCGCCCAGCTTCTCGAACGCCTGCACACCGGCGAGGACCCGCGGGTCGTCGCGCTCGACGCCCTCGTTGAGCTTGAACAGGACGAGATGGCGAATCACGGGGCTGCCCTCCGTACGAGCGACGCGGGGTCGGTCAGTTGATCAGCTGGGTCATGAACTCGCCGATGCTCTTGGCGGCGTCCGAGATCCCCTCGAAGCCTAGCTGGACGAGCTCGGCCGACCGTGCGGGGGAGGTGATGATCGTGTACCCCACGAAAATGATGATGACGTAGGTGGCGATCTTCCTCGCTTGCGCCATGACGCGCTGCCTCCCCGGCTGCTCCCCTGTGCGGTCGCGAGAGTCTATCCGTACCTACGGTCGAAGATCGGAAGCGCGCGCGGTACTCACGTCATCTTTAGGGACCAAAGGCCCGGTAAGCAGGGCCGTTCGCCCGCCCGTCGGGCCTCGGGGTGGGCGGAGGATGGACGGTGCGCCCCACGGGTCTGGCAGGAATCCGGAGGGCGAGGGACATGGCCTCACTGCGGGGTCCGGGCCGCGCTTTCCCCTGACTGCGGCCCGTACTTGGAGACCGTGTCCTCGTCGGGGGAAGCGGCTTGTCCCCCCGATCGCCGCTTCCCCCGTACCGGACTTCCCCCGCACGAAACGCCGGAGCCCCGGCTTCGATCCCGTTCGATCACGGGTTCGGAGCCGGGGCTTTTCGGTGCCCGTGCGCCGCGCGCGCGGGCGCGGGGGGAGCGCGACGGCCACGGGCTGGCCTGGGGCGCGGTCGGGGTGCTCAGTCAGGGGGCTTCAGGGGCCGGGCGGTCCTCTCCCGCCGCCGCGCCGCCGTCCTCGGCGCGGCACTCGCCCAGGTGTCCGCCGCCCGGCTGACGGGGCATCCGTGCGGAGGCGGCCGGCACGGGAGCGGCGACCGGGGCGGGTGGTGTCGCCCGGCCGGGGACCTCGCCGAGGGTCGCGTACAGCGGAATCGATTCGTTCAACCCCGTGAGGACGAAGGACTTGCGGGCGAGTGGCGCCGGCACCACCGCGTACAGATCCATTCCATTGCGCCGGGTCCGCCGCCGGGCCTCCACCAGGACCGACAGCGCGGTCGCGGTGGCGAAGCGGGAGGCCGACAGGTCGGCGATCAGCGCGTCGCAGGTATGCGCATGGGCCTCGATGATCCTTTGCAGTGCGGTGCGGAGACCGGGGGCGTTCTCGATGTCGACCACGTCGGGGAAGGTCACCACGCAATGGGCGGAGATGACCTGGGTGGGCACCTGCATGAGGTCCTCTTCAGGGTGCTGGTTCTGACCCGGAGAAGGCCGCTTTTTGACCTGGGGCGATTTCACCACAATCGCGTCCGGCATGGGGGAAAGCAGGAATTTACCGTCAGGCGTGCCGGTCCCGGGAGTAAAATCCCCGCCCTTGTGGTGGATTTCGACCGTGGAGCGACCGTGGAACGGTCGCACTCGACGCCCGCACGAACGGAAGCCGAAGGGAAGCCGCCGATCGGGTGCAAGGTGACCCCAAAGGAAACCTTTGATCAAATACCGGAATTCGTTATTCGACTTATGGAGCGGGTCTCGGTAGCTTCGGGAGCGTCCGAATCCGGCCGACCGTGAGGCGGTAACACCATGGCGGGCGAGCGCCGAGCAGTGACTCCGTGGAAGTTCATGGCCGCGACGGCCCTGTTGTGGGGATCGGCCTTCCCGGCGATCCGCATCGCGCTGGAGGGGTACTCCCCGACGGCCATGGCGGTCCTGCGCCTTGCCTTCGCGCTCGTGCTCCTGCTGCCGTGCCTGTTCACCGGCCGCATCAGCCGACTGCGCCGGGGCGACCTGGTGCGCATGGCCGGCTTCGGCGTCACCGGCATGACGGCCTATCAGCTGCTCCTCTACGCCGGTGAACGGCACGTCGAGGGCGGCACGGCGGCGATGCTCGTGGCCACCTCCCCCGTCTTCGCCACGGCCCTCGGCATGCTCGTCCTGCGGGAGCGCCCCGGCGCCTGGGGCGTCGCCGGGCTCGTGGTGGCGCTGTCCGGCGCGCTCGTGGTGGCGACGGCCGGCGGCGACGGCGGCGGCTCGTACTCCGGCATGGCGATGATCGTCCTGGCGGCGGCGGCCCAGGCCACGTCCTTCATCCTGCAAAAGCCCCTGCTGCGCCGGTACTCGGGCATGGACTGCATCTTCTACGGCAGCCTCTTCGGCCTCGTCCCCCTGCTGGTCTTCACCCCGGACGCGGCCACCCAGCTGATCGCGGCCGACTGGCAGCAGACCGCAGCCGTCGTCTGGCTCGGCCTCGCCTGCACGGTCCTGGCCTTCTGCACCTGGTCCCGCGTCCTCGCGGCGGCCACGGCCTCGACCAGCTCCCTCGTCCTCTACGCGGTCCCCGTGGCGGCCCTCGCCCTCGACGCGGCCCTCCTCGGCGCCGCCCCGGGCCTCATGTCCGGCGTCGGCGGCCTGATCGTCCTGGCAGGAGTGGCCCTCGCCGCCTTCCGTCGCCCGGCACCCCCGACCCCGTCCCGAGCGGTCGCCTGCGGCGGTCCGGCCACGGACACGGCTGCGGATGGGGATGCCGACGTCGCCGCCGCCGAGCGGGAGCCGGTGCCGACGGGACCGCGCGGCTCGTCCGACCGCTGACCGACCCGGACGGGTGCCCGGCGTCCGTTTCGTCGACGTGCCGGCCGCCCGGACAGCAAAACACCCCTCCGACCGCGTTTCCGCAGGTCGGAGGGGTGTTCATGGCGGTAGCGGTGGGATTTGAACCCACGGTGGAGTTGCCCCCACACACGCTTTCGAGGCGTGCTCCTTAGGCCGCTCGGACACGCTACCGAGAGGAAGCTTAGCGGACAGTTGGCCGTGCTTTGTAATCGGCCTCCGTCAGGGGGCTTCGCGGGGACCCGGGGAGGGGGTCAGCGGGTGCGGAAGAAGTCCGTCAGGAGCGTTGCGCACTCGTCGGCGAGGACGCCGGTGATGACCTCGGGGCGGTGGTTCAGGCGGCGGTCGCGGATGACGTCCCAGAGCGAGCCGGCCGCGCCCGCCTTCTCGTCGACCGCGCCGTAGACGACCCGGTCCACCCGGGAGAGGACGATCGCGCCCGCGCACATCGTGCACGGCTCCAGGGTGACCACGAGCGTGCAGCCGGACAGGCGCCACTCGCCGACGGCGGCCGCGGCCTCGCGGATGGCGAGGACCTCCGCGTGGCCCGTCGGATCGCCGGTGGCCTCGCGCTCGTTGCGGCCGCGGCCGATGACGGCGCCGTCCGGGTCCAGCACCACCGCGCCGACCGGCACGTCGCCGGTGGCGGGGGCCGCTGCGGCCTCCGCCAGCGCGGCCCGCATGGGGCCGCGCCACGGGTCGCGTACGGGGTCGGGCGAAGCGTTCTCGGCGGCTGCGTTCATGGCACCAGTGTGAGCGAGCGCGCCCCGGCGGCCGTCAGCGGACGGCCTCCAGGACATCGGTGCAGCCGAGCATGTCCGCGATGTCACCGAGCGCGTCCCCGCCGAGCAACTTCAGCTCCTTCTCGCTCATCCCGAGGTCGGCCATGATCTCCGGGTCGCCCAGCGGACCGGTCGGCACCGGCTCGGCGTCGCCCGAGGCGTCGTCGTCCGCCGTGCCCTCCGGCTCGCCGTCCTCCGTGCCGTCGAGATCGACCAGGCTGTCGAGGTCGCTCTCGCTCTCCTCACGGCCCAGCAGCTCGTCGGCGAGCATCGCGCCGTACGAGCTGCGGCTGGCCGCGGCGGCGTCCGAGAGGTAGATGCGCGGATCCTCCTCGCCATCCACCCGGACGAGACCGAACCAGGCGTCCTCCTGCTCGATGAACACCAGGACCGTGTCGTCGTCGACCGAGGCCTCCCGGGCCAGGTCGGCGAAGTCCGACAGGGTTTCCACGTTGTCGAGGTCTGTGTCGCTCGCTTGCCACCCGTCTTCGGTGCGCGCGAGCAGTGCGGCGAAGTACACCGTGACTCTCCCACTGGTCATAGGCGGTGCCGGGCCGGACGGGGACACCACCCCGCCCACTCGGAATCGTGGCAGAAACCCGGCCGTTGCGAGAGGTCTTCCGCGCTGCGTCGTGCAGCAGTCCGAAGAGATGTGGCTCACGTGGCCCGTACGGACACCGGTGCGTCGCCCGTACGCCTCACGTGGCGGCCCGGCCGTGTCGGGTGAGCCGCCCGCACGTGTCGCGGGCCGCCCCGAGCCCTCCCCGTCACCAGCGGAACGTCCGCATGCGCATCTGCTGCCGCATCCGCGCCGCCCGGGCCCGGCGCGGCTGCACCCGGTCCCGCAGCTCCTTGGCCTCGTTCAGCTCGCGGAGGAACTGGGCGCGTCTGCGCCTGCGTTCCCCTTCGGTCTCCGATCCTTCCGCCCGTTCAAGGGGCTCGGTCGGCCTTCCCGCCTCCCTGGCCTTCGGGGCCGGTTCGGGTCCGCGCTTGTCACGGTCAGCCATGGGCAGCACCACCTCGCGCCGAGGTCCTCGCCCGGAGCGTCAGTCCAGGCGTACGTGCCCACTTTCCCCCTTAGTGGTGGTTTGATGCCAGTGAGACGACAGACCGTCGTCGGGCACCGGGCGGGCGCTGATGCCCGAAAGCTCGGTTAATGTCGATGTCATGCGGATCCACGTCGTCGACCACCCGCTGGTGGCGCACAAACTCACCACGCTGCGCGACAAGCGCACCGACTCCCCCACCTTCCGGCGTCTCGCCGACGAGCTGGTCACCCTGCTCGCCTACGAGGCGACGCGCGACGTGCGCACCGAGCAGGTCGACATCGAGTCCCCGGTCTGCGCCACCACCGGCGTCAAGCTGTCCCACCCGCGCCCGCTCGTGGTGCCGATCCTGCGCGCCGGGCTCGGCATGCTCGACGGCATGGTGCGGCTGCTGCCCACGGCCGAGGTCGGCTTCCTGGGCATGATCCGCAATGAGGAGACCCTCAAGGCGGAGACGTACGCGACGCGCATGCCCGACGATCTCTCCGGGCGTCAGGTGTACGTGCTCGACCCGATGCTCGCCACCGGCGGCACGCTCGTCGCCGCGATCAACGAGCTGATCGAGCGCGGCGCGGACGACGTCACCGCGATCACGCTGCTGGCCGCGCCCGAGGGCGTCGAGGTCATGGAGCGCGATCTGGCGGGCGCGCCCGTCACCGTCGTCACGGCGTCGGTGGACGAGCGGCTCAACGAGGCGGGTTACATCGTCCCGGGCCTCGGCGACGCGGGCGACCGCATGTACGGGACCGCCGCGGGCTGAGCCCGCGGGCGGCGGATACGGTGTGCCGCCCGCGGCGGCGAGCGCCCTGCGGGCGCGTCCTCAAACGCCGGACGGGCTGCTGTGTTCTGTCCTCAAGCGCCGGACGGGCTGACAAGAGCCCGTCCGGCGCTCAGCACTTCCGCGCGGACGCCGACGGCTTCGGCGGCGCGATCAGTTCCGCCACGGCCCGTTCGGCGTCCGCCGCCGACGACAGCTGCTTGAAGCCCGTGCCCAGGATCAGATCGATGTCCGCGTCGTCGTGCCGGCCGGCCTTCGCCTCGGTGTCGGTGAGCTGGGCGCCCACGAGCTTCAGCGCGCCCTCGGAATCCGGGCCGCCCAGCAGCAGCCCGGCCTTCGCGACCTTCTTGTCGTACGCGGCGGGGGCGTTCCCCACCTTGCCGATCTTGAAGCCGCGCTTCGCCAGCTCGTCCGCCGTCGTCTTGGCGAGACCGCCGCGTGGCGTGGCGTTGTAGACGTTGACGGTGATGTCGGAGGGCTTGGGCAGCGGCTTCGGGGCCGCGGGGGTGGTCGCCGCCCGTCCCGCCGTCCCGTCGTCGGCGGGCTTGCAGTCGTCCTCGCCGCCCTTGGGGGCCGCGCGGGTCTCGGTGCTGCCGCCGCCGGAGAAGACGTCGACGAGCTGGATCGTCCCCCACCCGCCCAGACCGAGCACGACGGTCGCGGTGACCGCGGCGAGCACGATCCTGCGGCGGCTCCGGGGGCGGCGCATGTGCGGGAACCGGCTGCCCGTGATGCGGTACTTTCCGCCCATGCCGGGAGGGGTGAGCATGCTCATGGGCGCAGCGTAGTGCGGGCCGGAGCCGCTGCCTACTAGATGATCAACGGGTTGCGGCCACCCCAACCCAAAAGGGCCAATATCGGCCGGGGCGGGTGGTGGTGCGGGGGTATCGCGACCGGTGCTCAGCCCAGTTCGAGTACGCGGGCGTGCAGTACCTGGCGCTGCTGGAGCGCCGCGCGCACCGCGCGGTGCAGACCGTCCTCGAGATAGAGGTCGCCCTGCCACTTCACGACGTGGGCGAAGAGGTCGCCGTAGAACGTCGAGTCCTCCGCGAGCAGCGTCTCGAGGTCGAGCTGCTGCTTCGTGGTCACCAACTGGTCGAGGCGCACCGGGCGGGGGGCGACGTCCGCCCACTGCCGGGTGCTTTCCCGGCCGTGGTCGGGGTACGGCCGCCCGTTTCCGATGCGCTTGAAGATCACACGGAAAGCCTACCGGGCGACAGGCTCCGAGCGCAGCCATGGCGCGGTAGTGCGAAGGCGACAATCAGCCGCATACCGGGAGTGATGTAGAGGCGAGCTTGTATGACTGAGAGCCCTTTTTCCTCGGATTCGGCCCGCAGGAACGTTATGCACAGGCTGTGGACGACGGACCGGAAGGCTCACGCCTTCTTCGCGGCGGCGGCCCGTTTCATCTGCTGCTTGTAGGCGCGGACCTTCTCCAGCGACTCCGGTCCGGTGATGTCCGCCACCGAGCGGTGCGAGCCGTCCTCGCCGTACGGGCCCGCCGCCTCGCGCCAGCCCTCGGGCGTCACCGTGAACTGCTTGCCCAGCAGCGCCAGGAAGATCTGGGACTTCTGCTTGCCGAAACCGGGCAGCTCGTTGAGCCGTTCCAGCAGTTCCCCGCCGGTCGCGGCGTCGCGCCAGACCGCGCTCGCGTCCCCGTCGTAGTGCTCGACGAGGTACTGGCACAGCTGCTGGACCCGCTTGGCCATGGAGGCCGGATAGCGGTGCACGGCCGGTTTCTCCCCGAACAGCGCCTCCAGCTCCTCGGGGTCCTTGGCGGCGATCTCCCGCGCGTCCAGGTCGTCGTGGCCCATCCGCCGCGCCACGGTGTACGGCCCGGTGAAGGCCCACTCCATGGGGACCTGCTGGTCCAGGAGCATCCCGACCAGGGCGGCCAGCGGGCTGCGGGAGAGCAACTCGTCGGCTTCGGGCTGCTGCGCGAGCCGGAGGGAAGGAGACATAGGTCGATGATCCCCCGGGCCCCGGGCCGTCGCACGCGCGCGGCGCGGCGGGCGCCCGGCAAGGTCCCCTCCGGGCGCCCGTTCCGGCGGTCAGGCTCACGCCGGCTCACGGCGGCGGGGGCGTCAGCCGGGCCGCGCGGGCCCGGAGGTAGCGGGTCTCGGGGACGCTGAGGGTGTGCCGGGCCGCCCGTCGGTACGCGGCCCTGGCGCCTTCGGCGTCCCCCGCCTTCTCCAGCAGGTGGGCGCGTACGGCGTCGAGCCGGTGGTGGCCCGCCAAGCGGCCCGCCAGGGCGTCCACCTCGGCGAGCCCGGCGCTCGGGCCGTGGACCATGGCGACGGCCACGGCCCTGCCGAGTTCGGCCATGGGCTCGGGTGCGCGGCGCACGAGGACGTCGTAGAGGGCGAGGATCTGCGGCCAGTCGGTGTCCTCGGCGCGCGCCGCCTCGTCGTGCAGGGCCGCGATCGCCGCCTGCAGCTGATAGGCGCCCGCGGGGCCCTGGGCCAGGGCCTCCTCCACCAGGGCCGTGCCTTCGGCGATGGCGCGGCGGTCCCAGCGGGTGCGGTCCTGCTCGTCGAGCGGGATCAGCTCGCCGTGCGGGCCGGTGCGGGCCCGGCTGCGGGCGTCGGTGAGCAGCATGAGCGCCAGCAGGCCGGTCACCGCGCCCTCCCGGGGCAGCAGCCGGCGTACGGCCCGGGTCAGCCGGATCGCCTCGCGGGCGAGGTCCGCGCGGTGCAGCGCGGGGCCGGAGGTCGCCGTATAGCCCTCGTTGAAGATCAGGTAGAGGACCTGGAGCACGGCGGCGAGGCGCCCGTCGCGGTCCTCGGGGCCCGGCTGCCGGAAGGGCTGGCCCTTGATCTTCTGCTTCGCCCTGCTGATCCTCTGCGCCGTCGTCGCCTCCGGCACCAGCAGCGCGCGGGCGATCTCGGCCGTGGTCAGGCCGCCGACGGCGCGCAGTGTCAGGGCGATCTGCGCGGCCGGGGAGAGCGCGGGGTGGCAGCACAGGAACAGCAGGGTGAGCGTGTCGTCCTCGGACGGGGCGCGGCTCTCCCCGGGCGGCGGGGCGGTGAAGGCGTCCCGGGGCATGAGCGCCGCGGCGCTCTCCTCGCGTCTGCGCCGGGCCTCCTCGGCGCGCAGCGCGTCCATGAGGCGCCGGGAGGCGACCCTGATCAGCCAGCCGCGCGGGTTGTCCGGCGGGCCGGTCTCCGGCCACTGTCGCGCGGCGGCGAGCAGCGCCTCCTGTACGGCGTCCTCGGCCGGCCCGAAGTGTCCGTAGCGGCGCACCACCGCGCCGAGGACCTGCGGCGCGTGCAGGCGCAGCAGGTCCTCGACCTCGGTCGCATCGGTCACACCTGGCAACCGCTTTCGTCGATGGGACGGATCACGACCGGGTGCACGGGGGCGCCCGCCGGGGCCGGGCACTGGGTGACGCGCGCGGCGATCTCGGTGACCCGCTCCAGGCTCGCGCAGTCGAGCACCCAGAACCCCGCGAGGAGTTCCTTGGTCTCGCCGTAGGGGCCGTCGGAGATCACCGGGCGGCCGTCCTCGCCCGCGGTCACGAGGCGCGTCCGGGCCGGCTCGACCAGGCCCTGGGCGTCCACGAGCTCACCGGATTCGGCGAGCTCGTCGTTGAGCTGCCCCATGAAGGCGAACATCGTCTGCACCTCCTTCTCGCTCCAGGCCGGGCTGTGCGCGGAACCCTTGCCACGCATCGCCTCGTATTCGGCCTGGGTTCCCTGCACCATCACCAGGTACTTCATGACTTCGCTCCCTCGGCTGCCTCGTCACCTCGTACGGGCGACTCTCACAGGGGACGTCGCGGCCGACGACGCGTTCTCGACACCTCGCTCGACACCTCGCGGAAAATTTCCCCGGAATCACTCTCCGGGACTACCGCGCGGTACGCAGGGGGCCGACCGTTCACGCCTCGGTTCGGGGGGCTCCGTGGGGCTCGTAGGTAGAGTTGACGGGCGCCGAAGGCCGCCCGCCGGTCCTTGCCCGGGCGCCTTCCGTCCGGCCCACGCGCCGGGTGCCGCACGTTTTCCCCTCGCCCGCCCCGGCCCCGCCGACGGGGTGCGCCCGAGCACGACAGGTTTCTCCTCCGTTGCCCTCTCCCGCACTGTCCCCGGTCGCCCGGCTGCGCGCAGTCCGCCCGCCCCGGTTGTCCCCGAAGCTGCTGCGTACCGAGGTCCTGGCCGGTCTCGTGGTCGCGCTGGCGCTGATCCCCGAGGCGATCTCGTTCTCGGTCATCGCCGGGGTCGATCCAAGTGTGGGACTGTTCGCCTCGTTCACCATGGCCGTCACGACCGCGGTGGTCGGCGGGCGACCCGCGATGATCTCGGCGGCGACCGGGGCCGTCGCCCTGGTCATCGCCCCGCTGAACCGCGAGCACGGCCTCGGGTACCTGATCGCCTGTGTCGTCCTCGCCGGTGTCTTCCAGATCGCGCTCGGCGCGCTCGGTGTCGCGAAGCTGATGCGGTTCGTGCCGCGCAGCGTGATGGTCGGCTTCGTCAACGCCCTCGCGATCCTGGTCTTCCTGGCCCAGGTGCCCGAGCTGCGGGACGTGCCGTGGGCCGTCTATCCGCTGGTCGTCGCCGGTATCGCGCTGATGGTGTGCTTCCCGAGGATCACCCGGGCGGTGCCCGCGCCGCTGGTGTCCGTCGTCATTCTCACCGTCGTCACGGTGGCCGCCGGGATCGCGGTGCCGACCGTGGGCGACCGGGGTGAGCTGCCCTCCGCGCTGCCGGTGCCGGGGCTGCCCGACGTGCCGTTCACGCTTCAGACGCTCACGACCGTTGCCCCCTACGCGCTGGCGATGGCACTGGTCGGGCTGATGGAGTCGCTGCTGACCGCGAAGCTGGTCGACGACATCACCGACACCCCCTCCGACAAGAAGCGGGAGTCGATCGGGCAGGGCATCGCCAACATCGTCACCGGTCTGCTCGGCGGCATGGGCGGCTGCGCGGTGATCGGCCAGACCATGATCAACGTACGGGTGTCCGGTGCCCGCACCCGGCTGTCGACGTTTCTGGCGGGCGCGTTCCTGCTGGTGCTGTGCGTTGTCTTCGGCCCGGTCGTCTCCGACATCCCCATGGCCGCTCTCGTCGCCGTCATGATCATGGTGTCGGTCGCCGCGTTCGACTGGCACTCCATCGCGCCGCGGACCCTGCGGCGGATGCCCGCCGGGGAGATCGCCGTCATGGTGATCACCGTCGGCTGTGTGGTCGCCACCCACAACCTCGCCGTCGGTGTGGTCGTCGGCACGATCACCGCCATGGTCATCTTCGCCAAGCGCGTCGCCCACGTCGCGGACGTCACCTCGGTCACCGACCCCGACGGTGGCCGCGTGGTCTACGCGGTGACCGGGGCGCTGTTCTTCGCCTCCGCGAACGACCTGGCCGCTCGCTTCGACTACGCCGGCGACCCGGACGAGGTCGTCATCGATCTCACCGGCGCCCGCATATGGGACGCCTCCTCCGTGGCCGCACTGGACGTGGTCACCGCCAAGTACGCGCAGCGTGGCAAGACCGTGGAGATCACAGGGCTCGACGAACACAGCGCCAGGCTCCACGGCACGCTCAGCGGAGAGCTCGCCGCGACCGGCTGAGGGCCGGCTGAAGGCCGTCCGATGACCGGCTGACGAGTGGCGCGGCGGGGCCGCTCGCGCTTGCCCGGCCCAATGGTCAGGGCAATTCAATAGAAATTCTCCCGGGGGAGCGTGAAAACCTGTCATGGTGACGGTAGACATGGAGTTTGCGCGGGGCTAGGCTTTTTCCCGTAACCGGTGTGAGCACCACCGGCACCGGTAGTGAAGCGTCGGAGGCGGGACGTACGCCGCCCTCCTGGGTCGACACAAAACGGTGGAATTCGGCGCACACTGCCGACGGGTGGTGCTCAAAAACGCCTCGGGATCCCGGCGCCGCACAGCGCCGGGGGCTTCGGCGCGTCCCAGAAAAGGTGCGAATGCCCCCAGAGAATCAACCGTCCGCCACCGATCGACTCGACGACGACGACTACCCCGCCTACACGATGGGGCGTGCCGCGGAGATGATCGGGGCCACACCCGGCTTCCTCCGGGCCATCGGGGAGGTCGGGCTGATCACCCCCCTGCGCTCCGAGGGCGGCCACCGCCGCTACTCCCGCTACCAGCTGCGCGTCGCCGCCCGGGCCCGGGAGCTCGTCGACAGCGGCACCCCGATCGAGGCCGCCTGCCGCATCGTGATCCTCGAAGATCAGCTGGAGGAGGCCCTCCGGATCAACGAGAAGCTGCGCCGGACCGGCCCCGACGCCCCGGGCCGCGGCGGCTCGGGCCGCGACGAACCGGCCCACGGAGAACCGGCGCACGACGCACCGGAGAAGCCCGAGGGCGGCTGACGCGGACGTCCGACGCGGGGCCCGCGGCGCGGGACACCGCAGCGCGGGACGCCCGACGCGCGCATCGCGCGAACGGCCGGGACGCCGAATATCTATTGCCGCAGCCATAGAAATCAGTGCAATGCGCGGTAAGGATTTATGGCGCAGCGGGCGGAGTGAAATTACTTCCCGTGCCCGGCCGCTCGCGCCGTGCTACTCTGGATTCCAGTTGCAGTTGTGGTTACCCAAGGACTTCAAGTGCGCTTCTCGGCATTCCATGCCGGAGAGTGCTCTTTCGTATTTCCGGTGCTTTCCGGCCGGGGCGATCATCACAGCGACGCGAGGCCCGCACAGTGCGGATCTCGCGAGGCCCGCACAGTGCGGATCTCGGGCAATGCCCCGAAGGAGATATGACATGGCTACTGGCACCGTGAAGTGGTTCAACGCGGAAAAGGGCTTCGGCTTCATCGAGCAGGAGGGTGGCGGCCCGGACGTGTTCGCCCACTACTCGAACATCGCCACCCAGGGCTTCCGCGAGCTCCAGGAGGGCCAGAAGGTGAACTTCGACGTCACGCAGGGCCAGAAGGGCCCGCAGGCGGAGAACATCGTCCCCGCCTAATCGCGCTGACGCATGACGTAGCTGGGGCCCGCACCTTGGGTGCGGGCCCCAGCTCGTTGCTTTTTCGGGGGTCCGCCCGCGGTGCGCCGCACGGGCAATCCCCTTTTCCCGGATCATGGCGGACAAACCGCCCGTGACTCCGGCCGCACAGACCGCCCATGGCTTCGCCGTACGGCGCACAGCCGGGCATACGCCGGTCCTGATCGAGGCGACCGGCTTCGATTTCGTCTTTTCTTCGGTTCGTTCTTGCGATCTCTGAGCGGCTCATCGCAGGCCGCCGGGAATTCCTCGATACGTGCCGTATCGAGGAAGGTTCCACTTGAACCGCACAGCCCGTTCGAACGACCGTTACGCCCGCTCCGGCAAGGGCGGCTCCGCAGGCTCCGGCCGCGGTTTCCGTGAGCAGGCCCAGGGCCGGTCGGGCGGCCAGGGCCGCTCCCAGTCCGCCGGCCGCTCCGGTGGCTACGGGCGTCGGCCCGCCGCGCGGCAGGGAGAGTTCGCCCTGCCGGTGACCATCACCCCGGCGCTGCCCCCCGTCGAGGCGTTCGCCGAGCTCGGCCTGCCCGCCGAGCTGCTGACGACCCTCACCGGCCTCGGCGTCACCGTTCCGTTCCCGATTCAGGGTGCGACGTTGCCGAACTCGTTGGCGGGCCGGGATGTGCTGGGCCGTGGCCGTACCGGTTCCGGCAAGACCCTCGCCTTCGGGCTGGCGCTGCTGGCCCGTACCGCCGGACTGCGCGCCGAGCCGAGGCAGCCCCTCGCCCTGGTGCTCGTTCCCACCCGTGAGCTTGCCCAGCAGGTCACCGACGCGCTGACGCCGTACGCCCGCGCCTTGAAGCTGCGCCTCGCCACTGTGGTCGGTGGGATGTCGATCGGTCGGCAGGCCAGCGCGCTGCGCGGTGGCAGTGAGGTCGTCGTGGCCACCCCGGGGCGGCTCAAGGACCTCATCGAGCGCGGCGACTGCCGTCTGGACCGGGTGAACATCACCGTCCTGGACGAGGCCGACCAGATGGCCGACATGGGCTTCATGCCCCAGGTCACCGAGCTCCTCGACCAGGTCCGCCCCGACGGACAGCGCATGCTGTTCTCCGCGACCCTGGACCGCAACGTCGACCTGCTGGTCCGCCGCTACCTCCACGACCCGGTCGTGCACTCCGTCGACCCCTCCGCCGGAGCGGTCACGACGATGGAGCACCACGTGCTGCACGTGCACGGCGCGGACAAGTACGCCACGACCACGGAGATCGCAGCCCGCGACGGGCGGGTGATCATGTTCCTCGACACCAAGCACGCCGTGGACCAGCTCACCACCCACCTCCTCAACTCCGGGGTGCGGGCGGCGGCGCTGCACGGGGGGAAGTCGCAGCCCCAGCGGACGCGGACGCTCGCCCAGTTCAAGACCGGGCACGTCACGGCGCTCGTGGCCACCAACGTCGCCGCCCGCGGCATTCACGTCGACAACCTCGACCTGGTCGTCAACGTCGACCCGCCCAGCGACCACAAGGACTACCTCCACCGTGGCGGGCGCACTGCCCGTGCCGGTGAGTCCGGCAGCGTCGTCACCCTCGTGCTGCCCAACCAGCGCCGCGACATGACCCGCCTCATGGCTGATGCCGGCATCACCCCGCACATCGCCCAGGTCCGCTCGGGCGAGGCCGAACTGACCCGCATCACCGGTGCCCAGGCGCCCTCGGGTGTCCCCGTCACCATCTCCGCGCCGGTGGCCGAGCGCCCCAAGCGCGGCTCCTCGGCGCGCGGCCAGCGCAGCCGACCGGCGCAGGCGCGCCGCTCCGCCGCCTCCGCCTCCACGCGGGAGCGGTCCGGCGGCGCCGCCCAGCGCCGCACCCCGCCCCGTAACGCCGCCTGATCCCCCGGTCCGCATCCGCTACCGGTCTTCCCTCCCACCCTGTTGAGGCACTATGCGCTGCGTCATCGCCCGCTTCCCCTTCGACCTGGTCAAGAGTGAGGTCGAGCATTCGATGAAGGGCGTCAAGCCCGAACCCGTCACGGGCCCGTCCGTGACCATCGGCCGCCGCACCTACCCCGTCAAGCAGGTGGGGGAAGTGATCACCCGGCAGGACCGGCGCGACTTCACCGCCGGTGAGGTGACCCGGGCGCTGACCCGTCTGGGCTTCACCTGCCACGACGTCCCCGCGCCGGTGCCCGCCGTCGCCCCGACCCCGTTCGAGACGGCGTCGGCCCTGCTCGGAGCGCCGCCGGTCGTCTGACGGCCGGACTCACCACCGCCCCGGCTCGCACGGGGTGAAGACGAACTCGCGGAGTACTCCGCGAGTTCGCAGCCCGGGGAAGCGGCACGCCGCCCCCGGGCAGCGGCATGTCCGGCACCGACAGTGCCGTGAGGGCCCCGGCCGATTCCACCGGCCGGGGCCCTCCACCGTTCTCACAAACGTCACGCGGGCACCCTGGCGTCACGTCTCCCTCAGCTCTACCTTGTCCGCGGTGGGGCACCCCCATCGAACGGCTTGCCATCTCCTCGTCCGATGACTGATGACCGGTGACTTCAGACAAGAGGTGAGTCTTGTTCCTCCGCCGCAGACGCGCACGTCGGTCAAGTCGGTTACGCATCCTGAGCGTTCTTGCCCTGCTCCTCGGTGTTCTGGCCGTCGTCGCCGCCGGACCCGCACGGGCGATACCCGACACCGGCCCCCGGCCGCGAGCGCCCCTCGTCCAGCCGATCGACCCGCAGCGCTGGCGCAATCCCGACGACATGACCTGGGCCGAATACCGCCCGGTCCCCGGCACCGACTGGGCCGACCCCGACGTCAAGCCCACGCAGCGCACGTTCAAAGGCGCCCTGGTGCTCCTGGACTACCCCGATGAGGAGTTCTCGGTCAGCAGGCCACCCGGGTCCGGCATCTTCGGCAACCCGCTGCCCGCCGCCTCCAACATCCCCCGCGCGCAAGTGCCCCGGTTCTACCAGGACTTCCTGAACAAGCCGGGCACGCTCAACCACGGTCACACCATCAACGAGTACTGGATGGAGGACTCCGGCGGCCGCGTCGGCGTCGACCTGACCGCCTTCGGCGTGTACCGCATGCCGTGGAAGTCCTACCAGTACGGCATCGAGCCCGGGATGAACCCCGGCGCCTGCCCGGTCGGGGACACCTGCGGCAAGGACATCCGCGCCGACGGCAAGCGCACCTGGACCGCCGACGTGGGCGCCGACCGCGTCGACGACTTCGACTTCGTCTTCTACCTCACCGCCGGGGTCGACGAGTCTTCCGCCTGGCAGGAGTTCGGCCAGATGAAGTTCGCGTCCCCGCAGGACGTGCCGGCCGCCTGGGGGCCGCCGTCCCCCATCCCCGGCGGCGGGAACGC
The DNA here is from genome assembly GCF_055576875.1 of Streptomyces sp. NPDC033229. NCBI lineage: Bacteria > Bacillati > Actinomycetota > Actinomycetes > Kitasatosporales > Streptomycetaceae > Streptomyces > Streptomyces sp. NPDC033229. The sequence continues at coordinate 48,812 of NZ_JBVIQR010000004.1, forward strand.
GGCCAGGACCCGCTACGTGCCGTGGACGTCCTGGCAGGCGGCCGCCCGCATCTGGCCCAACGCGGCGAACGGCTCGTCCACCCAGGCCGAGAGCTCCGGCATGGCCACGTTCGCCCATGAACTCAGCCACATCCTGGGCATCGGGGACAACTACAACAACCCCTACGGCCAGCCCTTGAGCCGTTCCTACACCGGCATCTGGGGCATGCTCTCGCGAGGTTCGTTCAACGGCCCCGGCGGCCCGCACACCCGCTGGCAGGTGCCCGCCGCGGCCGGCGGCTCGATGGGCGCCCAGCACGTCCTGCGCGACAAGCTCAAACTCGGCATCGTCGACGAGAAGAACGTCCTGCGTCTCGACCGCGACGCCCTGAAGAACTCCGGGCTCGTCGTCGCCCGTGTCACCGCCCGGTCCGCGCCGCCCGGCGAGAAGGGGCTCACCGGCGTCAACATCACCATGCGCCGCGATCTCTCCCCGACGTGCGACCGGGCCACCGATCCGCTGTGCGACGGCGGCGGCTACGAGAACTACACCGTCGAAGTCGTCGACCGCATGGGCATGGACTCCTTCACACCCGACAGCGGGGTGCTGCTGAGCAAGACCAAGAACGCGGACCGGGCCCCGTTCGTCTGGGCGGTCGACGCGCATCCGGAGGACATCGACCTGGTGGACTTCAAGCGCCCCGACGGCACCCCGCAGAAGATCACCATGGGCGACTACCGGCAGCTCAGCGACGCGCTCTTCCACGCGGGGGCCGACTCCGGCAGCTCCTACGAGTACGTCGACGAGGCCAACCGGCTGCACTTCTACATCCTCGACGTGCGGCGCGACGCCTCCGGAGTGCTCTCCTACGACGTCGGCGTGAGGTCCCTGGACGGCGCGGGGCCGCAGACGCGAGGGCTCGCCCTCGGCCGGGGCACGGTGAAGGGCGATCCCACGAACGGCCGAGCCATGTGCACGTTCGACCTCGGCAACACCGGGCGCGCCAGCTCCGCCGACCCCCGGCTGTCCTCCGATGTCTACCGGCTGTCGGCCACGGCCTCCGGACGCGGCTGGGCGGCCTGGCTCCCGAACCGGCTCACCACCGCCGCGTCCGGAACCACGGTCCCCGTCGGCGTCGCCGTGACCGCGAAGCCGGGTGCCGAACGGAACGGCAAGGTCGTCCTCACCGCCCGTTCGGAGAGCGACCCCCGCAAGACGGCCACGGCCACCTGCACGGTGGCGAAGCGGGGGAGGTGAGACGGGGGCTTCTCGCTCTCGGGGTCGCCGGGCGGGCTGCTGTGCTGTGTCGTCAAGCGCCGGACGGGCTTCTCAGCCCGTCCGGCGCTTGAGGACGCGCCCGCAGGGCGCCCGCCGCCGCAGGCCGCAACGACGGCCCGCAGCCGAAGACCCGTCGGACAGGGCTCAAGGCCGCCATCCGAAATGCACGGTCTTCGCGGTCAGCAGGAACAGATCCTGGCGGCGGTCGACACCCGCCGGATCGGCCGGGTCGAGCAGCCGGTCCAGCGTCGCCAGATCCTCCGCGTCCAAGAGCTCGTCGAGCACCTTGCGCTGCCGCTCCAGCGTGGTCCGCACCGACTGTCGCGGCCCGTCGGCCAGCGGCGCGGGATGGTCCACGAGGAACGTCCGGCTGCGGACCCCGGTGAGCCCGGCGGCCCGCAGCATGCCGGGCCAGTCCTCGACCACCGCCACCGACCCGGGCAGCTCGTCGCGCATCCGGTTGAACCGTTCCGCCATCTTCACGTCCAGCCGGGACTGCAGCCCGGGACGGCCGAAGCCCAGGTCGCGGGGGAGCTGTCGGGCCGGCAGGCCGCCCTCGACGATGGCCAGCACACCACCGGGCTCAAGGAGCCCGGCCAGTCGGTCCAGCGCGCCCTGCTGGTCACCGACATGATGCACGACCTGCCCCGACCAGACCAGATCCGCCGTGCCCACGTCGGCGAGCCCCGCCGGGAACTCGGCCACCCGCGTCCGCAGCCGGACACCGAGCCGCTCGGCCCGTTCCACGGCGCGGGCCAGCAGCTCCGGCGACCCGTCCACGGCGGTGACCTCGGCCTGCGGGAACCGTGCGGCCATCCGGCAGGCAGCGACCCCGGGGCCGCTGCCGATGTCCAGGATCCGCCGTGGCGCGAGGTCCCCCAGCTCCTCCAGGGCCTGGCGCACGTAGGGGCTGTGGGTCTCACCCTCGAGTTCCAGCAGATCGGCCATCGTGGCCCAGTCGAAGTCCTTGTGGCTGTCCTTGCAGCTGCCCTTGTCGCTCATCGCGCGTACTCCCTCAGCTCTTCTCGATCACGTCGACCGCCTCTGGCGCCGACTTTGCGCCCCGCCCCGCGCGATTGACAAACCTTGTTGCCATTCCTGCAATAGGGGAATGGAAGAGGTGCTCGCCGCCGTTGGAGCGCGGCTCAAACACATCCGCCGGCAGCGCAACTGCACCCTCGCGGCGCTGTCGCAGTCCACCGGCATCTCCGTCAGCACGCTGTCCCGGCTGGAGTCCGGGCAGCGGAAGCCGAGCCTGGAGCTGCTGCTGCCGATCGCGCACGCCCACCAGGTGCCGCTGGACGAGCTGGTCGGCGCGCCGCCCGTCGGCGACCCGCGCGTGCGGCTGAAGCCGATCCGACGCGGCGACTCGACGGTGGTGCCGCTGACCCGTCAGCCCGGCGGACTCCAGGCGTTCAAGATGGTCATCGCCGCCGCCCGCAGCACGCCCGAGCCGCGCACGCACGAGGGGTACGAATGGCTCTACGTGCTGAGCGGGAAGCTGCGGCTGGTGCTCGCCGAGCACGACACCGTGCTCACGGCGGGGGAGGTCGCGGAGTTCGACACCCGGCTGCCGCACTGGTTCGGGAGCACCGGGGAGGCGCCGGTGGAGGTCATCAGCCTGTTCGGACCGCAGGGCGAACGGATGCACGTCCGCGCGAAGCCGCACGGCGCCTGACGCCCGGCCTTGGCCGCACCGGGCCCCCGATCGTCGCTGCACCGGGCCCCGGTGTTGTCGGCGGTGCTGCCGTGGAGTTGGAGCGTACGGCCGGGGAGTTGGGGCGTCCGGGGGATACAGCCGCCGCGCCGCGCCCCGCCGGTGATCGCGAGCAATACCCTCAAAGCGCCCAATTCGGGCCCTCGCGCATCCGCACACCACCGGTGGAGTCCGTATGTCACCAGCCGCCACGCGACGCCGGAGCCGACGGCGCGTCCTCAGCGCCCTGAGCCTCCTGCTGGCCGGCAGTATCACCGCGACCGGCCTCGCCCAGGCGACGCCCGCCCCGTCGGCTCCGTCGGGTCAGCACCACGACCTCGACCCCCGCATCGCCTCGATCATGGACAAGCCCTCGTACCGGCACGCCCGGTGGGGGCTCTTCCAGCAGGACCCGGAGAGCGGCGAGGTGACGCACTCCCGCAACGCCGACCAGTTCTTCATCCCCGGCTCCGCCGCCAAACTCTTCAGCGTCAGTGGCGCCTGGAGCACCCTCGGCAGCAATCACCGCTTCGTCACACCGGTGCACGCCGTCGGAAAGCGCCGGGGCTCGACCCTCAAGGGTGACCTGGACCTGGTCGCCCAGGGCGATCTGACCCTCGGCGGCAGGACGCGCGCGAACGGCAGCGTCGCCTACACCGACATCGACCACACCTACGCCAACGACGTTCCCGGCGCGACGCTCACCCCGCAGAACCCGCTGGCCGGCATCAACCGGCTGGCCCGCCAGGTGCGCGCCTCGGGCATCCGGCACGTCGACGGCGACGTGGTCGTCGACCCCCGGCGATTCCGCCCCGACGCCACGCTCGACCCGACCCCCACACCGCTGATCGTCAATGACAACGTCATCGATCTGCTGACCACTCCGGGCCGCCGCGCCGGTCAGCCCGCCCGTCTCGACTGGCGTCCGAAGGTCGCGCCCTACCGTGTGACGTCCACCGTTAGGACGGTGGCAGCGGGTAAACCCACCAACATCAAGGTGCGGACCTCCGCCGACGGCACCCGCATCCGGCTGTCCGGCACCATCGCCGCCCGCTCCGCCCCGGTCCTGCGGGTGTCGGACGTCAAGGACCCGAACGCCTTCGGCCGCACCGCCCTGATCCAGGCACTGGAACGGGCCGGGGTCCAGGTCCGTGCGAAGACCGTCGCGCCCAACCCGACGGGCAGACTGCCGCACTCCTACCGGGGCGCGCCCAAGGTGGCCCGGTACACCTCCCCACCCTTCGCGCAGTACGCCAGGCTCATCTTCAAGGTCAGCCACAACCTCGGGGCGAACCTCGGGATCTGTCTGATGGCCGTCCACGCGGGAAGCACCGACTGCCAGGACGGATTCCCCGTGCTCGCGAAGTTCCTGGACCGCGCCCACGTGGACCGCAAGGCGGTGCAACTGGCCGACGGCCGGGGCGGCAACCCCAACGACCGCGCCACGCCCCGCGCCCTGACGCAGATCCTGACGTACTGGCAGCACACGTCCCAGGCGAGGCGCTTCCGCGAGGCACTGCCCGTCCTGGGCGTCGACGGATCCCTCGCGGACAACTGCCGGCGCTGCCCCGCCCGGGGCAAGGTCTTCGCCAAGCCGGGCACCTTCGCGGGCGCCGACGCACTGAACAACCGCGTGGCCGTGGGCGGGGACACCCTTGCCGGTTATCTCGAGACGCGCCCGGGGCACTACGACGTGTTCTTCGTCGGGGCGAACGGGGCCTCGGCACGCGACGTCCAGGGCCTGTTGGGCATCCTGAACGACATGGCCGACATCGCCGCGTACCTCCAGCGGAACGCGGCGAGGCGGCGCTGAGCCGCCCGGTGGCCGGGCGGTCGGCCCGCCCGGCTACCGCGCCACGAACTGCGTCAGGATGGCCTGCACCTCGTAGATGTCGACGCCCTTGGTGAAGGTCTTCTGGATCGGGGCGGGATTGCCGGAGAGCCAGATCTTGAGCTCCGCGTCGAGATCGAAGTGACCGGCGGTCTCCACCGCGAAGTGCGAGATGCTCCGGTAGGGGATGGAGTGGTACTCCACCTTCTTGCCGGTGATCCCCTGCTTGTCGACGAGGACGAGCCGACGGTCGGTGAAGAGCATGGTGTCGCGAATCAGCAGGTAGGCGGCGTGCACCTGCTCGCCGTGCCCCAGCAGCCGCGCGTAGTCCTGCTGCGCCGACACCGGATCGACGGTGTGCGCGTTTCCGAACAGACCCATGTCGGCCCCCCACTTATCGAACTCGACTGTCTCAACACTGTATAGGGCGCTTTGGCGCGGGGGATTCCCGCGCCGAAGCGTGCTGTCCGGCAGCGCTGTTCAGCGCGCCGCGGACAGGTCGGCGTGCTCGGCGGTGGAGCCGGCGGCGACCGCTGGGCCGCCCGCCCGGGACCGCGCCCTCGGCCGGCAACTGCGCGACGACCTCGAACCGCACCACCGCGCGATGGCGGCCGCCGTCGCCCGCGACGGGGTGCTGCACGTCGGCTTCTCCACCCCGCCGGCCGGAGAGATCGTGATGAAGGCGGCGGAGGCGCTGCACACCAGCCACCCCGGCCTGGCGGTGGAGATCTGCGAAGTGCCGCTGTCGGACCCGTACGGACAGCTGCGCAAGGGTGAGTTCGACGAGCAGCTCACCGAGTTCCCGGTGCGCGAGCACGACCTGGGGGAGGGGCCCGCCCTACTCACCGAGGAGCGCGTCCTCGTGGTCGCCGCGAGCCACCCGCTGTCCGCGCGGACAGCGGTGGCACTCGAGGACCTGGCCTCCGTCCCGCTGCTGACCGTCGACGGTGAAGTCCCGGACTACTGGCTGGAACAGCACGTCCCGACGCACACGCCCGGAGGCCGGCCGATCGCCCGCGGCCCTGCCGTCACCAACATGCAGGAAGCGCTCATGCTCGTCGCGGGCGGCAAGGGCGCCCTGCTGTCGGTGGCCCACACCGCCACCTACCACGCCCGGCCCGGCGTCGCCTACGTTCCGTTCGCGGACGCGGAGCCCATCGGCTACGGCCTGGTGTGGCGGGCCGCGGACAACACCAGCGCGGTCCGGGCCTTCGCCCGGGCGGCCCTGAAGGCGGCGAAGGGCACGTAGCCCGGGGATGGGGAAGACGGGGCCCGGGCTACCCCTTCGTCCTCTGCCGGGCGGTGACGCTCTGAGCCATCCCCGGAAGGAAGTCCGTGAACAGCTCGTGCACCTCGTGGACGAGCGGCCGCAGCACCCGGAAACGGGCCAGTGACACGCCGCGGGTGGTCAGCCGGGCCCCGCGGACGGCCAGCTTGCGGCTGCGCTCCCGGTCGGGGGAGCGGTCGAAGACCCAGTACAGGACGAGCCCCATCTGTGACAGCCACATCAACTCGGGCAGCACGTCGGCGAGCTCGGCCGGTACTTTCGCCTTCGATCCGGCCAGCACCTCGCGGTACACGTCGATGGCCGCCTCGCGCGCGTGCTCGGACTCGGGCGAGAAGGGGCTGAGGGGACTCTCCGGGTCGGCGGCGTTCTTGAAGAACTGGGCCGCGAACTCGTGGAAAGGCGCGGCGATGTCCAGCCACACGCCCATCACCCCGGCGAGCCGTGCCTCCAGATCGGTCTCCCGGTCCAGCACGTCACGGACCGCCGCCTGGTGCTCGGCGGTGATCCGGTCGTAGAAGCCCTGGATCAGGTGCTCCTTGCCGGCGAAGTAGTAGTACGCGTTGCCGACGGAGACCCCGGCCTCCTTGGCGATGGCCCGCATCGTGGTCTTGTCGTAGCCCCGCTCCTGGAAGAGCCGCATCGCAGTTTCCAGGATCAAGGCGCGGGTCTGCTCGCTCTTGGCCGGTCGGGGCTCGTTCTCTGCTGGCACGGGTCAGAGCCTAATCGGGCACGGCACAGCCGTTGTCGCAGACCGGCGGTGCGAGATGGGCCCACCCGTCGGCCGGGTCGTGGACCCGGCCGTTCCCGGTAGTCCGGGGCTGTCGCCGCCACTGCGCCCCACGGTATTCGGCTGCGGCCAGCAGCGCGACGCGCGCGAAGCGCAGGCCGGACGGGGTGCTGAATTTGTGTGACAGCGGCCGGTGGTCGGCAAGCGCCCACAGGCACACCACCCAGGCGCCGGGCCCGCGGTAGATCTGTCCGCTGTCACCGACCACGGTGATCTCCTCCAGGGTGGAAGCGTGGTCGAGGTGCGGAAAGCGGTGCCTGGCCTCGTCCGAGTCGGCCGGCACCAGGTCGAGCGGCACGAGCTTGGGCTGCCGCGCGAGCCAGTCGCGCACCACGACACAGAGGGGGCACCGCGCGTCGTACAGCACCGTGAGGCGGCGGACCGGGGCCCACAGGGCGCCCCGGTCGACACGGGTGCCGGCACTCCACACCGGGCTCAGACCCCGCTGGGCGGCGTCGCCCAGGGGCCCGACCCGCCCATGTAGGCGTGCGGCTGGACCGGCGGGTTCTGTTCCCGCTCCATGATCCCGCGGCGACGGAACTTGTTGAGCGCGTACACATTGCCGAGGTGCATGACGCCGAGCACGAGCAGCACGACACCGAGCTTCTGCGACAGCGCTTCGAACACCCCCCGGGCATCGGCGATCGTGGTGTCGTCCTGGAGGTACAGCGCGATGAACCCCAGGTTCACCAGGTAGAAGCCGACCACCAGCAAGTGGTTGACGGCATCGGCGAGCTTCTCGTTTCCGTGCAGCACGTCAGCGAGGAAGACCCGCCCGTTGCGGCTCAGCGTGCGCGCCACCCAGACCGTGAGCCCAACGCTGCCCAGCAGATAGATGACGTACGCGACGACTGTGAGGTCCACATCCCCAACCCCTTCTTGAACGTGTTCAAAACCCTGATGTCGCTGACTGTAGACCTGTTTTTGAACGCGTTCAAGCGACGCTGGAGGGGTGGGGCGCGTGGGGCCCTCAGGCGTGGGGGCGGTCGTGGCCCATTCGGCGAGCCGGATGACGACGCGTTGGGGTCGGCCGTCTGGAAGGGGCGCTCGCCCTGGCCCGCGCCGTCACCGGGTCAGGGGCGAGTCCGCCCTCGCCGCGCTGCGCCGGGAGTTCGACACCGCGCTCGGCTGCGCCGGGAGTTCGACACCGCGCTCGAGAGGCGCGACCCCGTCGCGGGCTTCGCCGGCCCGGAGTTCGCCCGCACAATCGCCGACAGTCCCACCCTCACCGCCCGGCTGCGCGACCTCCACGACGAGCGGGAGGAAGCCCTCGCCGCGGTCCTGACGGAGACCGCCCCCGACGCGGGCCCGGCCATCGCCCCCGAGCCGCCGCGGCCCTCCTCGCGGCCGCCCAGCGCCTGCTGTTCCAGCGCATCCAGGAACTCACCCTGGCCGGCCACTCCAACGACCACATCGCCGCCAGGTGGCCCCGGATGCGACGCACGACTCCGCCTTCCTCGCCGGCCCCCTCGGCGACTTCCCCCGCGGCGATAGCCTGACAGCGGCGCGCCGGCTGCGCCAAAACACGAAGGCGGGCGGAAAACACGAAGGCCCCGACCGGTTTCCCGGTCGGGGCCTCGTCAGTCCGGCGGTGAACGCATTCAGAACCGCAACCACTGCTGACCTACTTGCCGTGTGCCGGGCCGTACCACTGGAGGGCTTGCCCGGTCACCGCGGCGATGCACTCGAAGTCGTGATCGCGATGGAGCAGAGTGAGCCCCTGCAGCTCAGCGGTCGCGGCGACGACGAGGTCGATTGCACCGGCACTTCGGTGTTTCCCCCGCTTGGTGAGGGCTTCCTGGACCTGCCAGGCGCGGTCGTAGGCGCGGTCGTCGACGGGTACCCAGCCGAAGATCAGCCGCATGTCCTCGATGCCGTGCGTCCGATCGGCGGTCGACCGTGCGCTGTAGAAGAACTCGAGTTCGGTGATGGGGCAGGTCGCGATGAGTCCAGCCGTGGCGGCCTGGTCCCAGCCGTACTGCTCCGCGTCCCCGCGCATGAACCGCGCGAGCGCGCTGGTGTCGATCAGGAACTGGGCCGCGTTCACCGGCGGTAGTGCTCCTTGTTCTCGAACAGCTCCAGATCAAATGCGCCATCGCCCGCCGCGGCCCGCAGCCTGGCGAGGGCCAGGGCGCGTCGCCGACTCTCCAACACCTCGCGAAGAGCGGTGTTGACGGTCTCCTTCTTGGTGCTCGTCCCGAGGGCTTTGGCCACGTCCGCGACCAGGTCGTCGTCCAGGTCGATGACAGTCCGGCTCATGCGCGCCTCCCTGATATCAAATGTGGAGTCAAGTATATCTCGCGAGGTGCCTTACGGGTGTCTGGCCACGAGGGCCGGGTACCAGGCATCGCCGGAGCAGCCCCTCGCCGCCCCACCCGCCCCCCCCCCCCCGCCCCGTGCCCGAGCGACGAGCCGGACTGGGAGATCGCTGCGCAGGCGTCCCTGAAGGTCATGTACCACCGGTGGGAACACGAAACGGTCCGTCCGGGCAAGGCCTATCAGGTGCTGCTCTGCTCGGTATTTCGCAGGATCTCCGACGAGCTCGGGTTCGTCGAACACTCCCCGTGCGCGGATGAAGCGGCACTCGTGGCGCGTGTCGGTGCCCTTGAAGCCATGGTTCAGCGACTCTCCGGGAGCGCGGTGATCGATTGGAGCCGTCGGGAATCGCCGCAGGTGAGACAGGGTTAACGCCCCAGTTGACCCTGGTCGGAAGCAGGCGTTCCGCTAGCTCTGCTCCGTCACAAGGGGCACGTGGAGGGGATGGAGGGTGAACGGGCCTCTCGATCTTGTCGGGCCGGGGTATCCCGCTGGAAGCAGCTCCTGGCGGATGCTCGCGTACGTGATGGCCGACCGCATGACGCTCGCCACACGGCCGGGACGGTTCTGCTGCTGCTCCGGGTCCCCGATGTGATCGTGGACGCGATCATGGGCTGGGAGCCTGGGGGAGAGGCAAGGATGCGCGCCTGGTACATGCACGTCACTGAGCCGATGCTGAGGCAGGCGGCAGATCAGGTCGGCGGTGCGCTCTGGGGCTCCACAGAGTCCAACTGAGACGAACGGAGACGGAGCAACACGAAGGCCCCGACCGGCGAACCGGTCGGGGCCTTCGTTAGTGCCCGGTGAGGCACTGTGCGGAGGATACGAGATTCGAACTCGTGAGGGGTTGCCCCCAACACGCTTTCCAAGCGTGCGCCCTAGGCCACTAGGCGAATCCTCCGCGGCAAACAATACAAGACGTTGAGGGGTGCTCGCGAACACCTCCCTCGGAGGCGGGTGCCGGGGAGGGGCCGGGGGAGGTTCCGGGGAGGGGAGGGCGCGAGCAGCGCCCGGGATCGGCTAGGCTGAGGGCAAGCCCCTCACGTGGCGCTATCTCACCTAACTCCCCCAGGGCCGGAAGGCAGCAAGGGTAAGTGGGCTCTGGCGGGTGCGTGGGGGGCCCTTGCGTTTCCCGACGGGCCGCGACGGCAGGCCCTCGGCGGGGGCCCGGGCTGTGATCGAGACCACTTGTCAGTGCGGCCCGATATCGTCGTAGGTGTGTCGTCCCTCGCGCTTTACCGCCGCTACCGCCCCGAGTCCTTCGCAGAGGTCATCGGGCAGGAGCATGTCACCACCCCGTTGCAGCAGGCGCTGCGCAACAACAGGGTCAATCACGCGTATCTGTTCAGCGGTCCGCGCGGCTGTGGCAAGACGACCAGTGCGCGCATCCTCGCCCGCTGTCTGAACTGCGAGCAGGGCCCCACGCCCACCCCGTGCGGCGAGTGCCAGTCCTGCCAGGACCTCGCGCGCAACGGCCGCGGTTCCATCGATGTCATCGAGATCGACGCCGCGTCCCACGGTGGCGTGGACGACGCCCGTGAGCTGCGGGAAAAGGCCTTCTTCGGGCCCGCCTCCAGCCGCTACAAGATCTACATCATCGACGAGGCGCACATGGTCACCTCGGCGGGCTTCAACGCCCTGCTGAAGGTGGTCGAGGAGCCGCCGGAGCACCTCAAGTTCATCTTCGCGACCACCGAGCCCGAGAAGGTCATCGGCACGATCCGGTCGCGTACGCACCACTATCCGTTCCGGCTCGTCCCGCCGGGCACGCTGCGCGAGTATCTGGGCGAGGTCTGCGGCCGCGAGGCGATCCCCGTCGAGGACGGCGTGCTGCCGCTGGTCGTGCGGGCCGGCGCGGGATCCGTGCGTGACTCGATGTCCGTGATGGACCAGCTGCTGGCCGGTGCCGCCGAGGACGGTGTGACATACGCCATGGCGACGTCCCTCCTCGGCTATACGGAGGGCTCGCTGCTCGACGCGGTGATCGACGCCTTCGCGGCCGCCGACGGCGCCGCGGCCTTCGAGGTCGTCGACCGCGTCATCGAGGGCGGCAACGACCCGCGCCGCTTCGTCGCGGACCTGCTGGAGCGGCTGCGCGATCTCGTGATCCTCGCCGCCGTGCCCGACGCCGTGGAGAAGGGGCTGATCGACGCCCCGGTCGACGTCGTGGAGCGCATGCAGGCGCAGGCGTCCGTCTTCGGCGCCGCCGAGCTGAGCCGCGCCGCCGACCTGGTCAACGAGGGCCTCACGGAGATGCGCGGGGCGACGTCCCCGCGGCTCCAGCTGGAGCTGATCTGCGCGCGGGTGCTGCTGCCCGCCGCCTTCGACGACGAGCGGTCCGTACGGGCCCGGCTCGACAAGCTGGAGCGCGGTGCCCTCGCCGGTGCCTTCGTGAGCGCGCCGCAGGGCGGCCCCGCGATGGGGTACGCCCCGGGGCCGCAGGCCCACGACCCGGCGGCCACCTCCGGTCTCACCGGCCCCGCAGCCGCCCGCGCGGCGGTGTCGGGGGCTCCTGCCGCCGCTCCGGCCGCTCCCGTCGCACCTGCTCCCGCCGCCGAGCCGCAGCCCGTGCAGCCCCAGCCCGTGCAGCCGCAGCCCGTGCAGCCCCAAGCCGCGGCCGCTCAGCCGCCCGCCGCCCCCGCGGCGCCTCCGGCCGGTGCCTGGCCCACCACGGCCGGCGGCCCTGAGAGCGCCCCGGCGAGCGGCGGCAGGCCCGGAGCCTGGCCGTCCGCTGCCGCGCCCGCCGCTCCCGCCCCGTCCGCACCACCGGCCGCACCCGCCCCGGCGCCTCAGGCCGGAGCCTGGCCCTCCGCCGCGGCCCCCGGCCAGGCGCCGCCCGCCCCGGCAGCCGCCCCGGCCGCGTCCGGTGGTTCGTACGGCCAGCAGCAGCCGCAGAGCGGCGGGGGTGACCCCGCCCAGGTGCGGCAGATGTGGCCGGACATCCTGGAGGCGGTCAAGAACCGCCGCCGTTTCACGTGGATCCTGCTCAGCCAGAACGCCCAGGTCGTCGGCTTCGACGGCAGCACCGTCCAGGTCGGCTTCTCCAACGCCGGAGCGCGCGACAGCTTCGCCAACAGCGGCAGCGAGGACGTACTGCGCCAGGCGCTCAGCGACGCGCTCGGCGTGCAGTGGAAGGTCGAGCTGGTCGTCGACCCCTCCGGCGGCGGCAGCGCGCCCGGCGGCGGCTTCGGTGGCGGCCCGGGCGGCGGCGCGAGCGGCTTCGGTGGGCCCGGTGGCGGCGCGGGAGGCTTCGGCTCCACCGGTTCCCCGGGCGCCCCGGCCCCGGGTGGTTTCTCCGGAGGCCAGGGCAGCGCCCCCGCCACGTCCCGGCCGGCGCAGGCCGCGACCGCCCCGCCCGCGGCCCCGCCCGCGACCCCCGCCCCGCAGGTGCGGCAGGCCCCGGCAGGGCCCTCGGCGGGGCAGTACCAGCCGTCCCAGCCTGCGCGGGAGCCCGAGCCGCGGCATGTCGCGATCGAGGACGACATGCCCGCCGAGGACGACCCGGATCTCGACGACACCGCGCTGACCGGCCACGATCTGATCGTGCGCGAACTGGGCGCGACCGTCATCGAGGAGATCGCCAACGAGTAGGCGGCGCCTGGGAGCCCGGGGCCACGGACTGCGGGCGACATGAGGGCGCCGCCCGCGCACCCGGGCGCTCCCGGCCTTCTTCCGACGGCGTAGGGCGCGGCGCGCGACGAGCACGTAGGCTCGGGCTACCGAAGCAATCGTCGTCGACAGCCAGGAGCGAACCCGTGATTCCCGGTGGTGGCCAGCCGAACATGCAGCAGCTGCTCCAGCAGGCCCAGAAGATGCAGCAGGACCTCGCCGCGGCCCAGGAGGAGCTCGCTCGGACCCCGGTCGAGGGCACGGCGGGCGGTGGCCTGGTGAAGGCCACGGTCACCGGTGCCGGCGAGCTCCAGGCACTGGTCATCGACCCCAAGGCCGTGGACCCGGAGGACACCGAGACCCTCGCGGATCTCGTCCTCGCCGCCGTGCGCGATGCCAACGCCACCGCACAGCAGCTGCAGCAGCAGAAACTGGGCCCGCTCGCCCAGGGCCTGGGCGGCGGCATCCCCGGTCTGCCGTTCTGACCCCCGGCGGCAGCGGACCGTCCCTGACCGGCGATCCGCGACCGCTGAAACACCCGTAAGCCGAAGAAGCGAAGAACCGAAGAAGGAGAATCCGATCCGTGTATGAAGGCGTGGTCCAGGACCTCATCGACGAGTTGGGCAGGCTGCCCGGCGTCGGTCCCAAGAGCGCGCAGCGGATCGCCTTCCACATCCTCCAGGCCGAGCCGGCCGACGTCCGCCGGCTCGCCCACGCACTGACCGAGGTCAAGGCGAAGGTCCGGTTCTGCGTGGTCTGCGGCAATGTGGCGCAGGAGGAGCGGTGCCGGGTCTGTTCGGACCCGCGCCGCGATCTCGCGGTGATCTGCGTCGTGGAGGAGTCCAAGGACGTCGTCGCAATCGAGCGGACGCGGGAATTCCGCGGTCGCTATCACGTGCTCGGCGGGGCGATCAGCCCCATCGAGGGCGTGGGCCCGGACGACCTGCGGATCCGTGAGCTGCTGGCGCGGCTCGCGGACGGCGCGGTCACCGAGCTGATCCTGGCCACCGACCCCAATCTTGAGGGTGAGGCCACGGCCACGTACCTCGCGCGCATGGTGAAGCCCATGGGTTTGAAGGTCACGAGGCTGGCCAGTGGTCTGCCTGTGGGTGGAGATCTGGAATATGCCGACGAGGTCACGCTCGGGCGTGCCTTCGAAGGGAGACGACTTCTCGATGTCTGACGCAACGCTTCACGACGCCAAGCGCGATCCGGACGATTTCGCGGTCCAGATCGCGGACTCGATCGAGAGCTTCATCGTGGCCGTCGCCGAGGTGTCCCGAGGCGACGAGCCCGACAGTGCTGTTCCCTTCCTGCTGCTGGAGCTCTCCCAGCTCATCCTGACCGGTGGTCGGCTGGGCGCCCACGAGGACTTCCTGCCGGACGAGCGGTACGAACCGGACGTGGGCCCGGAGCCGGACGTCGACGAACTGCGCGAGCGGTTCGCGCGGCTGCTGGACCCGGTCGACGTCTATTCGGAGGTGTTCGACCCGTACGTGCCGCGCAGCATGCCCGTGGCGTGCCGGATCTCGGACGACCTGGCCGACATCATCACCGACCTGCGGCACGGCATGGCGCACTACCGCGACGGCCGGGTCAGCGAGGCGCTGTGGTGGTGGCAGTTCTCCTACCTCTCCAACTGGGGTCCGACCGCCTCCGCCGCGCTGCGGGCGCTCCAGTCGCTCGTCGCGCACGTGCGTCTGGACCAGCCGCTGGACGAGCTGGGCGACCTGGACACGGACGACGCCGCGGCGGAGGAGCAGCTGGCCGAGGAGGCGGGCAAGGTCATGGCGGCCGAGATCGCGGGCCCGCTGGGGCTGCACTCGATCTGAGCCGTGAGTCGGCACCGCCCCTCGGCGTGTGACCTGGCTTACGTTCCCGTGTGCGCTCCGGCGATACGGGCAGGGACCGTCGCGGAACGGGCGCGGCCGGGTGCGACAGGGACGTCGCACGGCCTGCCGCGCCGGTCATGTGGTGAGCATGGTGTCTCACCATGTGATATTGGCGAGGTGGATTCGGCCTGCTCGTTAGACTGAGTCGACCTCATTACATATAGCTGCGAGGAGCGCACGTGGGCCTTGTCGTGCAGAAGTACGGAGGCTCCTCCGTTGCCGATGCCGAAGGCATCAAGCGGGTCGCCAAGCGAATCGTGGAAGCCAAGAAGAACGGCCACCAGGTGGTCGTCGTGGTTTCCGCGATGGGTGACACGACGGACGAGTTGATCGATCTCGCCGCGCAGGTTTCGCCGATCCCTGCCGGGCGCGAGTTCGACATGCTGCTGACCGCCGGAGAGCGAATCTCCATGGCGCTGCTGGCGATGGCGATCAAAAACCTCGGTCACGAGGCACAGTCGTTCACCGGGAGCCAGGCCGGAGTCATCACCGACTCGGTCCACAACAAGGCGCGGATCATCGATGTCACGCCGGGCCGCATCCAGCAGTCCGTCGACGCGGGCAACATCGCGATCGTGGCCGGATTCCAGGGTGTGTCCCAGGACAAGAAGGACATCACCACCCTGGGCCGCGGCGGTAGCGACACCACCGCCGTCGCGCTGGCCGCCGCGCTGAACGCCGAGGTGTGCGAGATCTACACCGATGTCGACGGGGTCTTCACCGCCGATCCGCGGGTCGTGAAGAAGGCCCGGAAGATCGAGTGGATCTCGTTCGAGGACATGCTGGAGCTGGCGAGCTCCGGGTCCAAGGTGCTGCTGCACCGCTGCGTCGAGTACGCACGCCGTTACAACATCCCGATCCACGTGCGCTCGTCCTTCTCGGGTCTCAAGGGCACATGGGTCAGCAACGAACCGCAAGGGGACCAGCCGATGGAGCAGGCGATCATCTCGGGGGTTGCCCACGACACGTCCGAGGCGAAGGTCACGGTCGTCGGGGTGCCGGACAAGCCGGGCGAGGCCGCGACGATCTTCCGCGCGATCGCGGACGCCGAGATCAACATCGACATGGTCGTGCAGAACGTCTCGGCCGCGTCCACCGGTCTGACCGACATCTCCTTCACGCTGCCGAAGACCGAGGGCCGCAAGGCCATCGCGGCGCTGGAGAAGACGAAGGCCGGCATCGGCTTCGACTCGCTGCGCTACGACGACCAGATCGCCAAGATCTCGCTGGTCGGCGCCGGGATGAAGACCAACCCCGGGGTCACGGCGACCTTCTTCGAGGCGCTGTCGAACGCCGGCGTGAACATCGAGCTGATCTCGACCTCCGAGATCCGCATCTCGGTGGTCACCCGTGCCGACGATGTGAACGAAGCGGTGCGCGCCGTGCACACGGCCTTCGGCCTGGACACCGAGAGCGACGAGGCGGTCGTCTACGGGGGCACCGGTCGATGACCGACGGCCATGCGGCCCGTACCGCGCGTACGGGCCGTAAGCCCACCCTCGCCGTCGTCGGCGCCACCGGTGCCGTCGGGACGGTCATGCTCGAGATCCTGTCGCAGCGCGAGGACGTCTGGGGCGAGATCCGTCTCGTCGCGTCCCCGCGCTCGGCGGGCCGGAAGCTGACGGTCCGGGGCGAGGAGGTCGAGGTCGTCGCGCTGAGCGAGGAGGCCTTCGAGGGCGTCGACGTCGCGATGTTCGACGTGCCCGACGAGGTCTCCGCGCGCTGGGCGCCGATCGCGGCCGCCAAGGGCGCGGTCGCCGTGGACAACTCCGGCGCCTTCCGGATGGATCCGGACGTGCCGCTGGTGGTGCCCGAGGTGAACGCGCACGCGGCGCGGATGCGGCCGCGCGGGATCATCTCCAATCCCAACTGCACCACCCTGTCGATGATCGTCGCGATGGGTGCCCTGCACGCCGAGTTCGGGCTGAGCGAGCTGATCGTCTCCTCGTACCAGGCGGCCTCCGGCGCGGGCAAGGACGGCGTCGACACCCTGCGCGCGCAGCTCGCGGCCGTCGTCGGCACGGAGCTGGGCACGCAGCCCGGCGATGTGCGGCGCGCGGTCGGCGACACGACGGGGCCGTTCCCGGCTCCGTTGGTGCTGAACGTCGTGCCGTGGGCCGGTTCGCTCAAGGAGGACGGCTGGTCCTCCGAGGAACTCAAGGTCCGCAACGAATCCCGCAAGATCCTCGGGCTGCCGGACCTGCGGGTCACCGCGACCTGTGTGCGGGTCCCGGTGATCACCACGCACTCGCTGACCGTGCACGCGCGGTTCGAGAACGAGGTGACGGTCGACCAGGCGCACGAGATCCTCTCCAACGCACCGGGGGTCGTGCTCTTCGACAATCCGGCGGAGGGCGAATTCCCCACGCCCGCCGACGTGGTGGGCACCGACCCCACGTGGGTCGGCCGGGTGCGGCGCTCGCTGGACGATCCGAAGGCGCTCGAACTCTTCGTCTGCGGCGACAATCTACGCAAGGGCGCGGCCCTCAATACCGCCCAGATCGCAGAAGTCGTGGCGGCGGAGCTGACGGCCCCGTAATACTTGGGGGACGTGTGAAGGTCCTGTGATCAAGTCGTTGGTCCGGACCTCTTGAACTGGGCAGACGATCTGTTCGACTATTCGCTCCCCGCCCACTGCAACCACAGCAGGGCGGGGAGCGTCTTTGTTGCCGTCTCTCGCGGCGGTACCAAAATCGGGGTATTCGGGAAGAGCTGGTACGCATGAGGGCATATGGCGCATCGTCATTCGGCGCGTCGTCAAACGCGGTGCCTTGCGCGTACAACCCTGACGGGGGGAAGCGTGTCCAACAGGCGTGGCAGAGGTCATCAGCATCGCAACCGCCCCGAGGCGGAGCAGCGCCGCAGCGCGCCCGCGTTCGCGCACGTCGGGCGGCATGCCGGTGATCGCCCCCTGGTCCGCCACCCGCCCGGCGCAGATTCCCCCGCAGCGTGGGGACGCTGACGAGGCGATGGCTGCGGGCACCACAGTCGACCACCTCACCGAGACCTACCGCGCCCATTACCGGTCGCTGCTCGGCCTCGCCGCCCTGCTCCTGGACGACACCGCCTCCTGTGAGGACGTGGTGCAGGAAGCCTTCATACGGGTGCATTCCGCACGCAATCGGGTCCGCGACCCGGAAAAGACCCTTGCCTATCTGCGGCAGACTGTCGTCAATCTGTCCCGCTCCGCGCTTCGCCGCCGCATTCTCGGGCTGAAGCTTCTCTCCAAGCCGATGCCCGATATGGCGAGCGCGGAAGAGGGCGCGTACGAACAGCTGGAGCGCGACCAATTGATTCAAGCGATGCGTGGACTGCAGCGCCGCCAGCGCGAGGTCCTGGTTCTGCGCTACTTCGCCGACATGACCGAGGTGCAGGTCGCCGAGACGCTGGGCCTTTCGCTCGGCTCGGTCAAGGCGTACGGCTCGCGGGGCATCGCGGCGCTGCGCGTGGCCATGGAGGCCCCGGCATGACCCACCACTTCCCGGACGGCCGCCGGAACCAGGACGTCCGTAAGGATCAGGAGCCCGGCCAGGAACAACAGCAGGACCAGGACTGTCGCATCGGTCAGGTGGGTCAGGTCGGTCAGGTGGGCCAGGTCAGCCAGGGTGACGGCGACGTGAGCGACGTCGACGAGCAGGCGCTGCGCCGGCTGCTGCACGGCGCCGTCGGCGACCTCGAGCCGTCCGCCGACGCACTGGAGCACCTGCGGCGTGCCGTCCCCGCCCGGCGTACGCGGCGTCGCCAGGTCGTCGTCGGCGTGGCGGCGGCCGTGATCCTCGGGGGTACGGCCATGCCCGCGCTGCTGCGCGTCGCCACCACCGGTGGCACCGCCGACGACCGTCCGGCCAACGCCGCGAGCAGCCAGCAGACCGAGGAGGGCACCGCCGAGGGGTGGCGCAGCGGCGGCGGCGAGGGCGAGGAGCCCGAGGAGCGCTCCTCCCACCCGGCGGACCGCAAGGACGAGGAGCACAAAGAGGAGCGCAAGGGAGAGGACGCGCGCCCCGAGAGCCACGCGGGCGGCGCCACCGGCGGCCCCCTCCCCGGCCCCACCAGCACCCTCGCCGCAACCTCGCCGACCTGCGACCGCAACCAGCTCGGCAACGGCGCGGGCAGTGTCGGCGCGGCCGACCGTGAAGGCCGCGTCTACGGCTCCTTCCGCGTCGTCAATGTCTCCCACGCCGTGTGCACGGTGGGCGGCCCGGGCGCAGTCGACGTCACCGGGCAGGGCAGCGCCAACACCTCCCGCGTCTCCGTCGTGGACCACACGGCAGGTGACGCCGCGACCGGGCTGCCCGACCCGTCCACCGAGCCCAGCGAGGTGATCCTCCAGCCCGGCCAGGCCTACGAGGTGAAGTTCGCCTGGGTTCCGGCGTCCGGCGGCGGGCCGAGCGGCTGCGCCAGCGACGGCGGGGGCGGCGCATCCCCGTCGCCCGTCGCGAGTAACCCCCCGGCATCCGGCACCACGGCCATGGACCAGCCGACGGGCCAGGACACCCCCGAGCCGAAGCCGCCGGCGAGCGTCGTGGTCAGCCACACCCCGGACACCGGTGAGCCCGCCGCTGCGGACGCGAAGATCAACGATGCCTGCGCCGGCACGGTCTACCGCACCGGTCCGCTCGCCACCAAGCCGTAGGCCGCGGCGCTGCGGGCCCGGTTCGAGGTCGAGCGCGGGGTTCCTCCGGAGCGGGCCGGGCGGACCCGGAGGGCCTGCCCCGGCTGGGCCGGGCCCGGGGAGCGGGCGTCACCGCGGTCCGGGGAACGCCGGCGGGCCCGACTGAGCGTTCCGGCCCGGCCCGGAACGGGAGGGGCCGGTGCCGCCCTGGGGACCGGTGCCCGTACCGTGGTGGTGTGTATCGGTTCCTGCTGACTCCCCGCTGGTGGGGGATCAACGTCTTCGCCGTGCTGGCCATCCCCGTGTGTCTGTTCATGGGCAGCTGGCAGCTCGGCCGCTTCGAGTCGCGCGTCGACTCGCACCGCGAACAGCAGACGCAGGCCGACAGCGCCCGCACCGCCGCTGCCGAGCCGCTGCGCGGTCTGCTGCCGGTGAGCACCGAGACCTCCGGCCGCCAGGCCACCGCGACCGGCCGCTATGACACCGCGCACCAGCTGCTCGTACCGGACCGTGAGCTCGAGGACCGCAAGGGCTTTTACGTCCTGACCCTCCTGCGGACCGACGGTGGCAAGGCCCTGCCCGTCGTGCGGGGCTGGCTGCCCGGCGACGCGAGTTCCCGGGCCGACGCCGCCAAGGTGCCGGCCCCGCCCGCCGGCCACGTCACCGTGACGGGCGCGCTCCAGTCCTCGGAGACCGTCGGCTCCAATGGCGTACGGGCGGGCGGCGGCCTGCCCCAGGGACAGGTCGGTGTGATCAGCGCGGCTTCGCTGGTCAACCTCGTGCCGTACCAGGTGTACGACGCGTGGATCACTGCCCCCAAGGCGTCGGGCGCCATGATCCCGGTGCCCCCGTCCGCTGCTCCCGGCAGCGGCCTCGACCTCAAGGCCTTCCAGAACCTCGGCTACACGGGCGAGTGGTTCGCCGTCGCCGGCTTCGTCGTCTTCATGTGGTTCCGGCTGTTCCGCCGGGAGACGGAAGCCGCCCGGGACCTGGCGCTCGGCATCACCCCCGAGGTCCCGAACGGTTCGGATCGCCCGGACGGTCCGGACGGCTCAGATGGCGCTCCGCAAAAGCGATCTCCAGCCGAAGCTGCTTGATCCGCTCCTCCACCACCAGCGAGCCGTGCCCCGCGTCATAGCGGTACACCTCGTGCGGATGGCCCCGCTCCGCGAGCCGGTCCACGTAGTTCTCGACCTGCTGGATCGGGCAGCGGGGGTCATTCATGCCCGCGGAGATGTAGACCGGGGCCCGGACGTCGTCGACGTACGTCAGCGGTGACGACGCGGCGTAACGCTCCGGAACCTCCTCGGGGGTGCCGCCCAGCAGGGTGCGGTCCAGAGCCTTCAGCGCCTCCATCTCGTCGTGATAGGCCGTCACATAGTCAGCCACGGGGACCGCCGCGAGCCCCAGTGCCCAGGCGTCCGGCTGGGTGCCGAGGCCCAGCAGCGTCAGGTATCCGCCCCACGAGCCGCCCGCCAGGACCAGTCGGTCCGGGTCCGCGAGTCCGCTCGCCACGGCCCAGTCCCGTACCGCAGCGATGTCTTCCAGCTCGATCAGCCCTACCCGGTGCTTGAGCGCGTCCGTCCACGCCCGGCCGTAGCCGGTCGAGCCGCGGTAGTTCACCCGCACGACCGCGAAGCCGTGGTCCACCCAGGCCGCCGGACCCGCGGCGAAGGCATCGCTGTCGTGCCAGGTCGGACCGCCGTGGATGTCGAAGACGGTCGGGAACGGCCCCTCGCCCGCGGGCTTCTGCACCAGCGCGTGCACATCACCGCCAGGCCCCGGCACCCACGCGTCGCTGACCGGCACCGAGTCCGGGGCGCTGCCGACGCCGTGGGCCGGCGCGGGCGGGTCCAGCACGACCCGCCCGCTCGTGGACCGCACCACCGGCGGCTTCGCGGCCGAGGACCACAGGAACTCCACGGTCCCGTCCGGACGCGGCAGCGCCCCGGACACCGTGCCCTCCGGTGTCTCCAGTCGGGTCAGCTCGCCGCTTCCCAGCTCGTACCGCCACAGCTCGCTGCGCGCCTGATAGCTGTGCTCGATCAGCAGGGCGGAGCCGTCCGGATACCAGTCCGCCCCCAGGTCACCGGGCAGCTCGACGGCGAGCGTCGTCTCCTCGCCCGTCACCGGGTCCCACAGCAGGGGCTCCCAGCGGCCGCGCCGCTGGTGCCCGATGAGCAGCCGGGAGTCCCCGTCGACCGGCGCGAAGCCCATGGCGGACAGGCCCAGTTCCTCGGTGCCGCCCCGGGTGTCGTCCAGCTCGGCGACGGCTGTGCCGTCCACCCGGACAACACGGATCGCTGAGTGCATGGCGTCGCCGTGCTCGGTGTGCTCGATCGCGATCAGCGTGCCGTCGTGGGACAGGTCACCGACGCCTGCGGATTCCGCGTGACGGTAGATCTCCACGGGCTCGGCGCCGGGCCGCACGACGTGGATCGTCGAGCCGCCCTTGTCCGTGGACCGCCCCACGACGGCCGTGCCGTCCCGGCCGAGGGCGAGCCCCTCGGGGTAGGAGGGATCGAGGCCGGGCGTCGCGGGCTCGTCCTGTCCGCCGTGGAAGGGCTGCCGCATCCAGACGCCGAACTCGTCGCCGTCCTTGTCCGAGAACCACCAGATCCACTCGCCGTCCGGGGACAGCAGGCCGCCCGTCGTGCCGTTCGGCCGGTCGGTCGCCTGCCGCTGCGCACCCGTCGCCCGGTCCCATGCGTACAGCTCGAACGTGCCCGTCACGTTCGACGTGAACAGCGACCGGTCCGGGGCGTCCTCCGCCCACCTCGGCAGCCCTACCCGCGGCGCCCGGAAGCGCCTCTCCCAATCCGGCATGGACCCGTCGGCCCCCATGGACCCGTCGCCCCGCTGGGGCCCGTTGCTCTCAGTCATGCCCCCCATTCTGCGCCGAACGGGCGACAACGTGCCCGGAGCTGCCACAGCCTGTGGATAACTCCTCGCCGTCGGTCCGCGCCGTCCCGCGCCGACCGGTGAGGGAGCGCCCTGCGGGGGCCTCCGCGGCAACGCTAACGGCCCCGGCACGTACATACCGGGGCCGCCCTTCCGGGTCGTTGCACGTGAGAGTGCGCGAACCCACCTCAAATGCTACGCCTGGGGAGGTTTGCCTGCATATAGTCCTATACGACCGCGGAAGCAGCCTCGTCAGTCGCGCTTCTCTTCCTCGGCCTCCATGAGCCGAATGCCCTGGTGCGTCAGGGTGACCATCGCGGGCGTATTGCCCGTCGTCCAGTCGACCTCGATCAGACCTTCGCCGACAAGGTAGGTGCAGGCGGCAGCCAGGTCTTCTTCGTGGACATCTAGATCATCGCGCAGTTTTGCCCCGGTGACGCCCAGCAGACGATTTCCCTCAGTGGTTTCGTACAGGGCCTGCAGGACCATCTCGCGGTATTTCTTCCGCTCGCGCAGTGTTGCCATCTCTGCCGCCTTCTCCACGCTCGGCATCGGCGTTTGAGCTCGTGAAACCGTCGGCCATACGGCCCTGCCGCGCCGTGCCCAGGCCTCGTCGCCCGGGCTGGAGCGACGGCTGCCGGGCCCTTTCACTCTACCTCGGCCGCTCCTCCGGTCGGCCTTCCCGAACACGTCTGACCAGCCCTTTTCTCGTTCTCAAGGTCGAATTGAGCGGACGGGCCCGCATGCCGCCCGCAGAGTAAAGTGTGAAACCATCGAGGGCATTCCGCTTGCGGCAACCACACCGACGACGCCATCGGCGCGCGGCGTATGCCGACCCCGCAGACGGGCGAATCCATCATGGCCGACTCTGAATTCCCGGACCTTCCCAAGCTTCTGCCGGACGCTATTCACCGGGGCGTGAAACCCGGGACAGCTCTCTTGAGACTGGAGACGACACACTCGCGTGCGGGGATTCTGGACGGTGCGTGGTGGCCGCGCTCCCGCGATATCCGTACCGAACTCCCCGGCCTGATCATGGCGTTGACCGAGCACCTCGGCCCCATCGCGCGTGTGGGCCTGGACGCGAGCGCCTGGGACGAACTCCCGACGCGCCTCGTCGTCGATGGCCAGGTCGTGCACATCGACTCCTTCCCGGCCGGTGACGACACGGTTCTCATCACCCGGGGCGACAACGACCACTTCTCCGTGCTGGTGATCCCGCCGCAGGCGACGCCGGACGCGGCACGCGCCGCGATGGCCCGGGCGGTGCGGGTCGGCAACGTCACCGAGGCCGAACAGATCCTCATCGACACCGGCACCCATCCGGCCCGCCCGAGTCACACGGAAACGCCGTGGCCGGGCCCGGGAGGCGAGGCCGGGGAGTGACGCTCGCCCGAGCCCGCCGTCGACGCTGTCAGCGGAGGGAAAACCGGTGCAGCGCAGGCCCGTATTTCGGGGCGGTGGCGGAGTACGCTCGGTTTACCGAGAATTCTTCGCGCACCGGCTTCACGCAGGTGCCGTTCTCGGCGAGCCACCAGTCCGGGCGGACGCAAGACACGCCCGGAGACGGGTCCGTGTCATGACGGCGACCAGCACCCCCACGACGTCCACGATCGAGAGCGCGCCGTCGCTACCCGTGCGCCTGTTCCTCAACCCGGCGGCCACCCGTCCAGGCCCGGTGGACGGAGCCTGGTGGCCTTACTCCCGCGACCTCACCTGTGAACTCCCCGCCCTGGCCGTCGCCTTGGACCTGCCCTGGGGGCGCATCACCCGCGTCGCGGTGAACCCCGTCCACTGGCCCGTCATCCCCGGCAAGGTCCCCGTGGGCAGACGGGTGGTGCACGTGGGCTGGTTCGCCGAGCAGGACCCCCATGACCTGCTGTTGCTCTCCTTCCACGTCGGTCGCTGGGACCTCCTGGTGATCCCTCCGGAGACCGCTCCCGACACCGCCGCCCGGCTGATGGCCGCGGCCGGAGACCCCTGCAACCGCCTCACGGCGAGCGGCCTCATGGCCGCAGCGCGGGACAACAGCACAGGTGAGACGGCTTGGGAATCCGAGGGCGGGCACGGCCCAGCCGGCACGTCGCCGGCGACGGACTCACCAGTACCTCGGCACCCGGAGGCATGACCTCCTCGGTCACTCTCGCCGCCGTGGCGACGATGCCCCCAACGATCGCCCTGGGAGACATTCGTGATCTATCTGCTCAACGGACAGCACACCCGACGCGCGGAGGCCTCTCCGTACGAACGCCATGTACCGGAATCCCGCGATGGTTCCGACCTTGGTGAGCGCCGGGACCACCGGGACGGCGGCCGCGGTCGACGGCGTCCGCGCCGTCGGCTCCGCAGCAGGGCGCGCACCCGGAACCAGGCATGACCCGCGAACGCCCGGCGGCGCCCGCGCCCGGGCAGACGCTGCCCGCCGCCGGCCTCGCGGAGGTCCGGATCATCGCCGCGTCCCCCGAAACGGCACGGCGGATCGCCGAAGCACTCCGCCTCCGCTTCGCCGCCACCGAACCGCGCGGTTACGGCGCCGGCGACGGCGGCACCAGGCTCCACCTCACCGTGGACACCGTCCACGCTCCCGAGATCCTCGGGCCGTTCAGGCCCCGCCTGGTCACCGACCAACCGCGCCGCGACGAGAACTGAAAGGCCCACCACGTGACCGGCATCATGAGCGATCCGGTCATCGCCCGGCAGCAGGCAATCTTGCTCGAAGAGATCTCGCGGCTGGGCGGTCACTCCAGTACGGCGGTGACGGAGGTGGTCTACCGGAAGCAGATTCGTCCGGTGATCCAGACGGGAGCGGTCACGATGGACGGCATCTACCCGGAGCGCTGGTCACTCAGATAGTCACGCAGAAAAAGCCAGAAGCAGTGCACCATGTGGTGCACTGCTTCTGACCTGCTACTCAGCTGTCGGGGTGGCGGGATTTGAACCCACGACCTCTTCGTCCCGAACGAAGCGCGCTGCCAAGCTGCGCTACACCCCGATGTGCCCCCGAGTTTCCGCTTTCGCAGCTCCCCGGCGCAACGAGCTCTACTTTAGCGGACCCGGGCCCGGAGACGAAATCCGATTCCCGGGGCCGCTCGCGCGGGGCTCAGTCGCGCGCGGTCAGGGTGAGCAGGGTGGCCTCGGGCGGGCACGCGAAGCGGACCGGCGTGTAGCGGTTCGTGCCGCAGCCCGCGGAGACATGGAGGTAGGACCGGTTGCCGCCGGCCCGGTGGGTGGAGAGGCCCTTCACGCGCTTCGTGTCGATGTCGCAGTTGGTGACGAGAGCGCCGTAGAAGGGGATGCAGAGCTGGCCGCCGTGTGTGTGCCCGGCGAGGATCAGCGGGTAGCGGTCGGCGGTGAAGGCGTCGAGCACCCGCAGGTAGGGGGCGTGGACGACGGCGAGCGAGAAGTCGGCGTCCTCGCGCGGACCGCCCGTGACGTGTGCGTACCGGTCGCGCTTGATGTGAGGGTCGTCGAGGCCGGTCAGGGCGATCTCATAGCCATCGATCTTGAGGCTGCCCCGGGTGTTGGTGAGGTTGACCCAGCCCGCGCAGTCGAAGCCGTCGCGCAGGTCCTCCCACGGGTTGTGGATCGCGGCGACCGCGGGGGCGTTGCCGTTCAGCCCGTGCCGGCCGCTGGCCTTCTCCAGCAGGTAGCGGGCGGGGTTGCGCAGCTTGGGCCCGTAGTAGTCGTTGGAGCCGAAGACGTAGGCGCCGGGGAACTCCATCAGCGGGCCGAGGGCGTCGAGCGTCTCGGGCACGCCCTCCGGATCGGAGAGGTTGTCGCCGGTGTTGATGACGAAGTCCGGGCGCAGCCCGGCCAGCGACTGGAGCCAGCGCTGCTTCTTGCGCTGCCCGCCGACCATGTGGATGTCGGAGACCTGGAGGACCCGCAGTGGCCTCATGCCTCGCGGCAGCACGGGTACGGTGACCCGCCGCAGCCGGAAGGAGCGGACTTCGAAGCCGGCGGCATAGGCAATGCCGACGGCGCCGACGGCCGTGATTCCCAGGGGTACTCCGTATCGCGCGCGCATGCCGCCCATGGTCGCAGACCGCAGGGGGCGCCGGGTCACGGGCCGGGGGCAAAGCGGGAGTTGCCGGGGGCGCGGGGCGGTCGCCGGGCGGTTGTGGGGGAGTGGGGTTTCCTTGGCCGGGCCCTCGCAGGCCCCTTCATGGGCGTCCTCACCGGCCGCCCCCGGCCGTTAATGCGAAGCGCACGCGTGGGCCGGGTGCGAAGATTGCGCCATGACCACCCTCAAGTCCAAGCTCCACGATGACCTCACGACCGCCATCAAGGCGCGCGACGAGCTGCGCTCCTCGACGCTCCGCCTCACCCTCTCCGCGATCGCGTACGAGGAGACCGCGGGCAAGTCCGCCCGTGAGCTCTCCGACGACGAGGTGCAGAAGGTGATCACGCGCGAGGCCAAGAAGCGTCGCGAGGCGGCCGAGGCCTTCGACAAGGGCGGCCGGGCCGATTCGGCCGAGCGGGAGCGCGCGGAGGGCGAGGTGCTCGCCGAGTACCTGCCCCAGCAGCTGACGGACGAGGAGCTGGCGACGATCGTGGCGGCCGCGGTGGCGGAGGCCCAGGCCGGCGGCGCCGAGGGGCCCCGTGCGATGGGCGCGGTCATGAAGATCGTGAACCCGCAGGTGGCGGGCCGCGCCGAGGGCGGCCGGGTCGCCGCCCAGGTGAAGAAGCTCCTCGCGGGCTGATCGCCGGATACCTACGTCAAGAGGGGGGGGGGGGGGGGGGGGGGGGGGGGGGGAGGGGTTGTGGGGGGGGGGGGGGGGGGGGGGGGGGGGGGGGGGGGGGGGGGGGGGGGGGGGGTATACCCCCCCACCCCCACCCCCCCCCCCCCCCCCCCCACCCCCCCCCCCCCCCTCCCCCCCCCCCCCCCCCCCCCCCCCCCCCCCCCCCCCCCCCCCCCCCCCCCCCCCCCCCCCCCTCTGTGCTGGTGGGCTTGGCCCGTGGATCCCGCGGGGATGCTCGCGGGATTCCTGCGGGCTATCGCCCGTCGTTGCCGCCGATGACGCCCGGCGGGATGGAGAACCGGGGCCACGGCTTGTTCTTGCCGGGCTTGTTCGGCTTGTTGGGCTTGCCCCGGCCGCCCTTGTCCGAGCCCTTGGGCTTCTCGGGCTCGGCGATCGCGACGGTGTCGAAGGTCGGCGCGGGCTTGCCCTCCAGCGCCCCGGCCATGGCGTCACGCCAGATGGGGCCCGGGGTGTCACCGCCGTAGACCTTGTCGTGGTACTCGCCGCCGATGGTGATGCCCTCCATCTCGACGTCCTTGCCCGGGCCGCCGACCCAGACCGCACCGGCCATGTTCGGGGTGTAGCCGACGAACCAGGCGGCCTTGCGCTCGTCCGTCGTACCGGTCTTGCCGGCGCTGTCCCGGCCGGAGAGTCCGGCCTCCTTGCCCGTGCCGTCCTCGACCACACCCTTGAGCAGGGTGTTGACGGTGTCGGCGGTCTCCTCGGACATGGCCCGGGAACAGTGCGACTTCGGCACGTTCAGGCTCTTGCCGTTCGGACCGGTGGCGGAGCCGATGAGGACGGGGGTGCAGTACTTCCCGCCGTTGGCGAACGCGGCGTAGGCGGCCGCCATCTTGAGCGGGGACATGCCCTGCGTACCGAGGGCGATCGACGGCACCTGGTCGATCTTCGCGCCGGACGCGGGCTTCAGGCCCAGCTTCGTGGCCATCTTCGTCACCGGGCAGACGCCGATGTCGCCGATCATCTGAATGAAGTAGGTGTTGACCGACTTCCCCGTCGCCTCCCGCATCCCGTACGGGCCGACCTCACTGCGGTTCTCGTTGCTGACCATGTCGCCCCCGCCGTTCTTCCAGGGGCGGCCGCAGGTCTCGACCTCGTCCGGGTAGGGCATCTGGTACGGCGACGAGTAGACCTTGTTGGGCGAGATGCCCTCTTCCAGGGCGGCCGCCGCGAGGATGGGCTTGAAAGTCGAGCCGGTCTGGAAACCGAAGTTCGACCCGCTCATGGCCTTGTCGGCCGAGAGGTTGATCTGCGTCTGGAACTCGCCGAAGCCGTACGGGCGGGACTGCCCCATGCCGAGCACCTTGCCGGTGCCGGGCTCGACGATGGAGACGGCGGTGGCCACCGGGTCCGACTGGTAGACGTGGTCGGTGATCGACTTCTGCGCGGACTTCTGGGTCTGCGGGTCCAGGGTCGTCCGGATCGTCATGCCGCCCTGGTTCCACCGCTTGGCCCGCGCCTCCTTCGTCTTGCCGAAGACGGGGTCCTGCAGGAACACCTCGCGCACGTAGTCGCAGAAGAAGCCGGCGCCGTTGACGGCGGTGATGCAGCCGCTCTTGGGACGGCTGATCTTGAGCTTGAGCGGCTTGGCCTGGGCCGCCGCGGCCTCGGCCGGGGTGATGTTCTTCGTCTCGGCCATGCGCTGCAGCACGATGTTGCGGCGCTTGGTGGCTTCCTTCGGGGCGTTGACCGGGTCGAAGCGGCTCGGCGACTGGACGATGCCGGCCAGCAGCGCGGACTCGTCGAGGGTCAGGTCCTTGGCCCGCTTGCTGAAGTAGCGCTGGGCGGCGGCCTCCACGCCGTAGGACTGCTGCCCGAAGAAGGTGATGTTCAGGTAGTTGTTGAGGATGCGCTCCTTGCCGAGTTCCTTCTCGACCTGGATGGCGTACTTCAGCTCCTTGACCTTGCGGCCGATGGTTTGCTGAGTGGCGACGGCGACCTTGGCCGGGTCGTCGCCCGCTTCCTCGACGAAGACGTTCTTGACGTACTGCTGGGTGAGCGTCGAGGCGCCTTCGGAGACGCCGCCGGACTGCGCGTTCTTGTTGAGCGCGCGGAGCACGCCCTTGAGGTCCACGGCGCCGTGCTCGTAGAAGCGGGCGTCCTCGATCGCGACGATCGCCTTCCGCATGTACGGCGAGATCTGACTCAGCGGCACGACTGTGCGGTCGCGGGAGTACACCTTCGCTATCTCGCCGCCCTGGGCGTCGAGGATGGTGG
Source organism: Streptomyces sp. NPDC033229 (assembly GCF_055576875.1). Lineage (NCBI taxonomy): Bacteria > Bacillati > Actinomycetota > Actinomycetes > Kitasatosporales > Streptomycetaceae > Streptomyces > Streptomyces sp. NPDC033229. The sequence goes on from NZ_JBVIQR010000004.1 coordinate 77,982, forward strand.
TGCGCTGGCTCAGGGGCGGGGTTTTGAGATTGGCCGGGATCTCGTCGAATCCTTCGACGGACTCCTTGGCAGCCAGCCCCATCGCCCCGATGGCCGGCAGGGCCAGACCCGCCAGGACCGCTCCGGAGAGCACGCTGACGCCTAGGAATTTCGCGGCCTGCCGGGTCACGGTGGGGCCCTCGCCCGAGCGCTTCTTAGCCATAGGAGGAAGCCTACGTTCTCATTCGGCGGACAGACGCCTGTGTGTTCGCCTACGCTGTTTCACGCCAGTAACTGTGGTGCGGTTCCGCATCACCGCCGCTCTCACTCTTGTGAGTGATGAGACGTGTCCGTATTGCCGCCTGTGTTACCGGGTGCCCGCCGCGACAAGGGTGGATCGCCCCGGTGTGCGGGGGTTGGTCGCTGATGTCGCCAGGTCACTCCGTTGGGTGATCTGCCGCGTACGCATAGTCCGTTCGGGCCATTCAAGATTGGGCCCGAAGGGGGTGTTGCCCCCTGCCTGCCTTCCGTAACGTCCTCAACTGGCAACGGTGAATATGCCGCTGCCGCCGTGGGGGAGCCTCGATTCGGGAGAGGACGGCGCCAGCATGAGCTGGGTAACCGACTGGAGTGCGCAGGCAGCCTGCCGCACTACCGATCCGGATGAACTATTCGTTCAGGGCGCAGCGCAGAACAGGGCCAAGGCGGTCTGCACCGGGTGTCCGGTGCGTACGGAGTGTCTGGCCGACGCGCTGGACAACCGTGTGGAGTTCGGCGTGTGGGGTGGGATGACCGAGCGCGAGCGGCGGGCGCTGCTGCGCCGTCGGCCCACGGTCACGTCGTGGCGCCGGCTCCTGGAGACGGCCCGTACGGAGTACGAGCGCGGTTCCGGAATCCTGCCGCTGGGCGACGAGGAGTACGACGAGTACGCCGCCGTCGGGTAGCCGACGGCGCCTGTGCCGGTGCCCGTGCCCATGGAGGTACCGGCGTCGGTCGCGATTGCGCGCACGCCGACGTTCTTCGGTGACGTCGAGCGGTGACGTCGGGCTGTCGTCAGCGGTGACGTCGCGCGTGGTGGCACCCGGGCAGTCGTCCGGTGCCGACGATGCCGGTGCCGTGCCGACTCGGTACCGGGGCGCGTCCGCGCTTCTCGCTGCGTGTTTCTCACGGCGCTCTGAGCGCCGCCGTGCCCTAGGGATCTCCTGACGTGCCCTAGGGGCTTTCTCCTACAGGCTCTTGGTGTCCTTGCCGTCGGCGGTGGCCTCTGCAGGGGCGGCGTCGTGCCGGGCCGACTGGACCGCGAGACGTTCACCGATCGCCCGCAGGCCTGCCAGATCGTGTACATCTCCGGGCAGGGCAGCCACCTCGGCCACAGGGACCTCGGGGTGCAGCGAAGTGAAGCGGTCGCGCGTACGACGCTCACGGGTGAGGACCTGTATGCGCTCGGCGTGCAGGCGCAGCAGTCCCGCGGTGAGGCGCGCGGTGGAGTCCGTGGACGGCGCGGGTGGTGCGGGGTCTCCAGAGGGCGCGGGCTGGGGGGAGCCGCTCCCGGGAGAGGAGGTGTCGGAGGGAGTGCGGGTGCCGGGGTCATCGGCGGTACGTGACCCAGTCTGCCCGCTGTCTCGATCCACAATGCCGACGCCATCAAGATTTTCTGAGGAATCCGGGGTGCGCGAGACTCCCGAGCCGTCCGCCAGGGCCTGCGCGGCGGCCAGGGCCCGCTCGGCCGAGAGTCGGGCCGCCCCGCTGCCGTGGACCCGGTTCAGTACGAGCCCGGCCAGCGGCATCCGTTCGGCGGCCAGCCGTTCGACGAAGTAGGCCGCTTCCCGGAGGGCGTCCCGCTCCGGGGCGGCGACGACCAGGAAAGCCGTGCCGGGGGCCTGGAGCAGCCGGTAGGTGGCGTCCGCGCGGGTACGGAAGCCTCCGAACATGGTGTCCATGGCGGAGACGAAGGTCTGTACGTCCCGCAGGAGCTGTCCCCCCATCAGCTTGTTGAGCGGGCCGCTCATCATCGACATGCCGACGCCCAGGAACTTCATCCCGGCCCGGCCGCCGATCTTCGCCGGCGTCATCAGGACCTTGATGAACTTCCCGTCCAGGAAGGACCCCAGGCGGCTCGGCGCGTCGAGGAAGTCGAGCGCGGAGCGGCTCGGCGGGGTGTCGACGACGATCAGGTCCCACTCGTCGCGGGCGCGCAGCTGGCCGAGCTTCTCCATGGCCATGTACTCCTGCGTACCGGCGAAGCCGGCCGACAGGGACTGGTAGAAGGGGTTCTCCAGGATCGCCCGGGCGCGCTCCTTGTCGGCATGCGTCTCGACGATCTCGTCGAACGTCCGCTTCATGTCGAGCATCATGGCGTGCAGTTCGCCACCGGCGGAGGTGTCAATTCCGGTTACTGGGCGGGGCACGTTGTCGAGTTCGTCGATGCCCATCGACTGGGCCAGCCGACGGGCCGGGTCGATGGTGAGGACGACGACCTTCCGGCCGCGCTCGGCGGCCCGTACGCCCAGCGCGGCGGCGGTCGTGGTCTTGCCGACGCCGCCCGAACCGCAGCACACCACGATGCGGGTGCGGGGGTTGTCCAGGACCGGGTCGATGTCGAGGACGGACGCCGGGTCGAGGCCGTTCGCCCAAGCGCCGGCCGCCCCCGCCGTGGCCGCGTCCCCTGCGGTGACAGTCACCGAGCCACTCCTTGCTTCCGCAGTTCGCGTGCCATGCGGTACAGACCCGCCAGATGCACGCCGTCGCCGAGCAGTTCCAGTTCGTATGTGGGGAGGCCGAGCCCGGATATCTCGGCGCGGCCGCGTCGCTCCAGGGCGACCCGTTCGGTGTGCTCGCGGGCCTGCTCGACCAGCGGGTCGACCAGCTGCTCGACGAGGCCGGCACGGTCCGCCGCGGCGAACCCGGTCTGGGCCAAGGCCTCCGACAGCGCTCGCGCCACGGCCGCGCGCCGACCATTGGCGGCGACGTCGACGGATGCCGCGTCGAGTATTTCCGGCCGCACCATATTGATCACCACGCTGCCCACCGGCAGCTTCGCGGCGCGCAGTTCGGCGATGCCGTCGACGGTCTCCTGGACGGGCATCTCCTCCAGCAGCGTCACCAGGTGCACCGCCGTCTCCGGGGACTTCAGCACCCGCATGACGGCCTGCGCCTGATGGTGGATCGGGCCGATCCGGGCCAGCCCCGCCACCTCGTCGTTGACGTTGAGGAAGCGGGTGATGCGGCCGGTGGGCGGGGCGTCCATGACGACGTGGTCGTAGACGAAGTTGCCCAGGCGGTCCTTGCGGCGCACCGCCTCGCACGCCTTGCCCGTCAGCAGGACGTCCCGCAGTCCGGGCGCGATGGTTGTCGCGAAATCGATCGCGCCGAGCTTCTTCAGCGCCCGCCCGGCGCTGCCGAGCTTGTAGAACATCTGGAGGTAGTCCAGGAGCGCGCGCTCGGCGTCGATGGCGAGCGCGAAGACCTCGCCCCCGCCACCCGGCGCTACCGCGATCTTGCGTTCCTCATAGGGCAGCGCCTCCGTCTCGAAGAGCTGCGCGATGCCCTGTCTGCCTTCGACCTCGACCAGCAGGGTGCGCTTGCCCTCGGCGGCGAGGGCGAGCGCGAGGGCAGCGGCGACCGTGGTCTTGCCGGTGCCGCCCTTGCCGCTTACGACATGGAGCCTGCTCATGATTCGGAGCCTAACCAGTCCCCGAGCGGGCTACGCACGAGGCTGTCGGTGTGAGGCATTACAGTCGGGCCCATGACCAAGTGGGAATACGCGACTGTGCCGCTGCTCGTCCATGCGACCAAGCAGATTCTGGACACCTGGGGCGAGGACGGCTGGGAGCTCGTCCAGGTCGTGCCGGGGCCGAACAACCCCGAGCAGCTGGTGGCCTACCTCAAGCGGGAAAAGGCGTGAGCGCCGTCGAGGCCCGGCTCGCCGAGCTGGGCCTGACCCTGCCGGACGTCGTGCCGCCGCTGGCCGCGTACCAGCCCGCCGTGCGGACGGGTGACTACGTCTACACCGCCGGTCAGCTGCCCATGGTCAAGGGCTCCGTGCCCGCGACCGGCAAGGTCGGCGCCGAGGTCAGCGCGGAGCAGGCCAAGGAGCTGGCGGCCGTCTGCGCGCTCAACGCCCTGGCCGCCGTGAAGTCGGTCGTCGGCGACCTCGACAAGATCGTGCGCGTGGTCAAGGTCGTGGGCTTCGTCGCCTCCGCCCCGGACTTCACCGCACAGCCGGGTGTCCTCAACGGCGCCAGTGAGCTGCTGGGCGAGGTCCTGGGCGACAAGGGCGTGCACGCGCGCTCCGCAGTCGGCGTCACGGTGCTGCCGCTGGACGCGCCGGTCGAGGTCGAGATCCTGGTGGAAGTACGGGACTGACCGCGGGAGGGGTCCCGAGCGGTCCCCTCGAACATCCGCGCGTGAGCGCATAGCATCCGGCCATGTCGACTTCGAACGGCCAGTGGTACCCGCCGGAGTGGCCGGACCGGATCAGAGCGCTCACCCGCGGGGAGTTCCAGCCCGCAGCGCCCCGCCGCGCCGCGACCGTACTGCTGGTGCGTGACACCACCGGCGGCCCGACCGTTCATATGCTGCGCAGACGCGCCTCCATGGCTTTCGCCGGAGGCGCGTACGCGTATCCGGGGGGTTCCGTGGACCCCCGTGACGAGCGGGACGTGCCCTGGGCCGGGCCCTCACGCACCGAGTGGGCCCGCCGTCTCGGCGTCGACGCCGCCACCGCCCAGGCCATCGTCTGCGCCGCCGTCCGCGAGACCTTCGAGGAAGCGGGCGTGCTGCTGGCGGGCCCGACGCCGGAGTCGGTCGTCGCGGACACCACCGGCGCCGACTGGGAGGCCGACCGGGCGGCGCTCGTCACCCGCGAGCTGTCCTTCGCGGACTTCCTCGACCGGCGCGGTCTGGTGCTGCGCAGCGATCTCCTCGGGGGCTGGGCGCGCTGGATCACCCCGAAGTTCGAACCGCGCCGCTATGACACCTGGTTCTTCGTCGCGGCGCTCCCCGAGGGCCAGCGCACCCGCAACGCGTCCACGGAGGCGGACCATACCGTCTGGGCCGCCCCTGCCGACGCGGCCGCCGGCTACGACCGGGGCGAGCTGCTGATGATGCCGCCGACCATCTCCACGCTGCGCGCGCTCCTGCCGTACGGGACCGTCGCCGAAGTCCTGACGGCGGCGCGCGAGGCGGACCTCACACCCGTGCTCGCGCAAGCCCGCCTCGTCGAGGGCGAGATCGTGTTGAGCTGGCCGGGACACGACGAATTCACCAAACACATCTCCTCAGGGGCCGACGCATGACGTTCGCAGCAGCTCTTCCCGGCAAGCCGCGCGAGGGCGCCATCGGCGGCCCCGCGACCGCCCGCGCGGTCTGCGTGCTGGCTTCCAACCCGTCCGCCATGACGCTCGACGGCACCAATACCTGGATCGTCTCCGAACCCGACTCCGACCTGGCCGTCGTCATCGACCCGGGGCCGCTGGACGACACCCACCTGCGGGCCGTCATCGCCACGGCCGAGTCGGCGGGCAAGCGCATCGCGCTGACGCTGCTCAGCCACGGTCACCCCGACCACTCGGACGGCGCCGGGCGCTTCGCCGAGCTGACCGGTACGTCCGTACGGGCGCTGGATCCCGCGCTGCGCCTCGGCGGCGAGGGACTCGGCGTGGGCGATGTCATCACCACGGGCGGCCTGGAGCTGCACGTCCTGTCCACTCCGGGGCACACCGCCGACTCCCTGTGCTTCCACCTGCCCGCCGACCGGGCGGTCCTCACGGGGGACACCGTCCTGGGACGCGGCACCACGGTCGTCGCCCACCCCGACGGGCGGCTCGGCGACTACCTGGACTCGCTGCGCCGACTGCGCTCGCTCGCGGTCGACGAGGACGTGGTCACGGTGCTACCCGGCCACGGGCCCGTGCTCGACGACGCCCGGGGCGCCATCGAGTACTACCTGGCCCACCGCGCCAAGCGCCTCGCCCAGGTCGAGACCGCGGTCGAGAACGGTCACGGCACCCCGGAGGAGGTCGTCGCCCATGTCTACGCGGACGTCGACCGCTCGCTGTGGCCCGCGGCGGAACTCTCGGTGCGGGCGCAATTGGACTACCTCGGCGAGCACGGGCTGATCTGACCGAGCCGGAGCCGAACGGGCCATCGGACCTGCCCATGAACCACAGGGCAGAGCTCCGGCGGCGTACAGGTTGATCTGAGGGCCCGACGGGCGCCCGGTGGCTCCCGGGTACGCGAAAGCCCCTGCCGCACGCCTGAGCGGGCGGCAGGGGCTTTTACGAGTGTGCGTACGAACGCCCCCGGGTCAGCGGGAGCGCTTGGCGAGCCGCTCCACGTCCAGGAGGATCACGGCACGGGCCTCCAAGCGGAGCCAGCCGCGGCCCGCGAAGTCCGCGAGCGCCTTGTTGACGGTCTCCCGGGACGCACCGACCAGCTGGGCCAGCTCCTCCTGGGTGAGGTCGTGCACGACGTGGATGCCCTCTTCGGACTGGACGCCGAAACGGCGGGACAGGTCGAGGAGAGCCTTCGCGACACGGCCGGGGACGTCGGAGAAGACCAGGTCCGACATCGAGTCGTTGGTGCGCCGCAGTCGGCGGGCGACCGCGCGCAGCAGGGCGGTGGCCACCTCCGGGCGGGCGTTGAGCCAGGGCTGGAGGTCACCGTGGCCGAGGCCGAGGAGCTTGACCTCGGTCAGGGCGGTGGCGGTGGCCGTGCGCGGGCCGGGGTCGAAGAGCGACAGCTCACCGATCAGCTCGCCCGGGCCCAGGACGGCCAGCATGTTCTCGCGGCCGTCGGGGGAGGTGCGGTGGAGCTTCACCTTGCCCTCGGTCACCACGTAGAGCCGGTCGCCGGGGTCCCCTTCGTGGAACAGGGCGTCGCCCCTCGCGAGGGTGACCTCGCCCATGGAGGCGCGCAGCTCAGCGGCCTGCTCGTCATCGAGCGCCGCGAAAAGCGGGGCGCGCCGCAGAACGTCGTCCACGAGTTCTCTCCTTGTCGACATGCACAGAGGACCGTGGTCCCCATGATGCCCGTCGGTAAAACTGTGTGATCAAACACAAGTGTGGCGCATCGTCGACCGAAGCCCTACGGCAGGGGTCCGATTGGGCTGCGGTTTTCCTGCGGCCGGGGCGGATGTCAGTGCCGGGCTCTAGTCTGGCCGGGTGTCCAATACGCCGGTGAGAGCACAGGGCAGGGGGACCGGGAGGGTGATCCCGGCCCGCGATTCCGCTGTGGGCGAACGTGTGTCCGCGAAGAAGACGAATGCCGCGACCGGGCCCAAACCGCCAGGTGGCGATGCGGCCGCGAAGATCGGCGAGGCCGACGGATCCATCGCCGCTCCTGCCTCGGGCTCCGCCTCCGGACCGACTGGTTCCGCCATCGGATCCGGCTCCGTGCCCACCTCCAGGAGATCAGTGAAGGCCGCTGCCGCCAAACCGGCGAAGCCGGAGTCCCGGACCGCGCTCGTCCGCCGGGCGCGTCGTATCAATCGCGAGCTCGCCGAGGTCTATCCGTACGCCCACCCCGAGCTGGACTTCGAGAACCCGTTCCAGCTGCTGGTAGCCACCGTGCTCTCCGCCCAGACCACGGATCTGCGGGTCAACCAGACGACTCCCGCCCTCTTCGCGGCCTACCCCACGCCGGAGGACATGGCGGCGGCCGACCCCGAGACGCTGGAGCAGCTCATCCGGCCGACGGGCTTCTTCCGCGCCAAGGCCAGGTCCCTGCTCGGTATCTCCGCCGCGCTGCACGAGCGCTTCGACGACGAGGTGCCGGGGCGCATAGAAGACCTGGTGTCCCTGCCCGGCGTGGGCAGAAAGACCGCCCATGTGGTGCTGGGCAACGCCTTCGGTATGCCCGGGATCACCGTCGACACGCACTTCGGGCGACTCGTCCGGCGCTGGAAGTGGACGGACCAGCAGGACCCGGAGAAGGTCGAGGCGGAAATCTGCTCGCTCTTCCCGAAGAGCGACTGGACGATGCTCTCGCACCGCGTGATCTTCCACGGCCGGCGCATCTGCCACTCCCGCAAGCCCGCCTGCGGCGCCTGCCCGATCGCGCCACTGTGTCCTTCCTACGGGGAGGGCGAGACGGACCCCGAGAAGGCACGGAAGCTGCTCAAGTACGAGAAGGGCGGCCAGCCCGGTCAGCGGCTCAAGCCTCCGCCCGACTACCCGGGCCTGCCGGGCCGTCCACTGGGAGCCGAGTGACCGCAGGCCCACCAGTGACCGCACACACGCCGAGGGGACAGGCATGACGAGCACGTACGGCGGTGGGACCGCCATCACCTCCGAGGGGCTGCCCGAGTGGCTCGCACCCGTGGCCCAGGCTTCGAGGACGATCGAGCCGCACCAGCTGAGCCGCTTCCTGCCGCCGGAGACGGGCGGTCGGCAGTCCGCCGTGCTGGTGCTCTTCGGCGAGGGTGAGCAGGGGCCCGAGCTGCTGCTCCTGGAGCGGGCCGGGACGTTGCGCTCGCACGCGGGCCAGCCGTCGTTCCCCGGCGGCGCGCTCGATCCGGAGGACGGCGACCCGGCCGGTGACGGACTGCTGCGGGCCGCGCTGCGCGAGGCCGAGGAGGAGACCGGCCTCGACGCGTCCGGTGTGCAGATCTTCGGGGTCCTGCCGCAGCTCTACATCCCTGTGAGTGGTTTCGTCGTGACGCCGGTGCTCGGTTGGTGGCGCGAGCCCAGCCCGGTCGGCGCGGTCGACCAGGCGGAGACGGCCAGAGTGTTCACGGTCCCGGTCACCGAGCTCACCGACCCGGGGAACCGGGCGATGGCCGTCCACCCGAGCGGTCACCGGGGTCCGGCCTTCCGCGTCGGCGGCGCGATGGTCTGGGGGTTCACCGCCGGGGTGATCGACCGGATCCTGCACTACGCGGGCTGGGAGCGCCCCTGGGACCGCGAGCGCGAGGTCTCCTTGGACTGGCAGGGCTGATCCGCGTGAGACGGTGGCCTGCGAGCCACCCGACCCGAGGCCGACGACCGCGCCGGCCCCTTCAATGCGAGGCATTTTTCGGTGAACGTGCTGGACATCGTGCTGCTGCTCGCCGCCGTGTGGTTCGCGGTCGTCGGCTACCGCCAGGGCTTCGTCGTCGGCGTGCTGTCGGTGATCGGCTTCCTCGGCGGCGGCCTGGTCGCCGTCTACCTCCTCCCGGTGATCTGGGACAGCGCCACCGAGGCCGCACCGGGCACGGCGGCCGCCATCGCGGCCGTCGTGATCGTCATCGTCTGTGCCTCGGTGGGCCAGGCCGCCACCACCCACCTCGGCAGTAAGCTCCGCCGCCACATCACCTGGTCGCCCGCGCGCGCACTGGACGCGGCGGGCGGCGCACTCGTCAATGTCGCCGCGATGCTGCTGGTGGCCTGGCTGATCGGCTCCGCCCTCGCCGGCACCTCCCTGCCCACCCTCGGCAAGGAGGTCCGGAACTCCAAGGTGCTGCTGGGCGTCGCCCGGGTGGTTCCGGCCCAGGCCAACACCTGGTTCGCCGACTTCAGCACGGCCCTCTCCCAGAACGGGTTCCCGCAGGTCTTCGCGCCCTTCTCCAACGAGCCCATCACCTCCGTTCCCGCACCCGACCCCAGGCTCGCCGGCAGCCCCGTCGCCACGGCGGCCCAGCGCAGCATCGTCAAGGTCGTGGGCACCGCGCCCAGCTGCGGCAAGGTCCTGGAAGGCACCGGCTTCGTCTTCGCACCGCACCGGGTGATGACCAACGCCCACGTCGTCGGCGGCGTCGACGAGCCGACCGTGCAGATCGGCGGCCAGGGCCGACGCTACGACGCGACCGTCGTCCTCTACGACTGGAAGCGTGACATCGCCGTCCTCGACGTGCCGTCACTCGACGCGCCCGTGCTGCGCTTCGCCCGGGACGACGCGGAAAGCGGCAAGAGCGCCATCGTCGCGGGCTTCCCCGAGAACGGCTCGTACGACGTGCGCGCCGCCCGCGTCCGAAGCCGCGTCCAGGCCAACGGACCGGACATCTACCACCGCGGCAATGTCCGGCGTGATGTGTACTCCCTCTTCACCACGGTCCGCCAGGGCAACTCCGGCGGCCCGCTGCTCACCCCGGACGGCAGGGTCTACGGCGTGGTCTTCGCGAAGTCGCTGGACGACGCGGACACCGGCTACGCCCTGACGGCGGACGAGGTGCGTGAGGACGCCGTCGTCGGCAGCACGGCCACGGGGAGGGCGGACAGCCAGGGCTGCGCGCTCTGAGGCGGTGGTTGCCGGTCCGGAGCGGTCCGGGAGTGGTCAGCGGCCGCGTGGATGGCGCAGCCGCGCCGACACCCATCGGGCGCGGCGGCGGATGATGCGCGGAATGCCGAGGTGGGGGTCATGACAGGCCTCCGGCCCGTGATCACCCCGCATCGCGCTCTCGGATGCCTCCGTCACGGCCAGCGCGGCATCGCCCTCGGCGCCGCGCTGCTGCGTCACATCACGGTAGTCGTGCGTCCAGCCCATACCGAGGTCTGTGCCCGGCCCCAAAGGTCTGTAATCGCCTGGGGGTCCGTCAATTGGCCTATGCGCCGGGCAATTGGCCATTCGACGGACAGGTGTTCCCATGTGTTCGAGGGTGAGCCCGGGGCGAGAGGGGCCGACGGGGCGGCTCGGGGGACCCGCTGTTCCCGGGAAGGGGGGCAACCCCCGGACCCCCGGCCCGGCCCTCTGCTGTGGTGGCTAGCGGTCCGGTTCGGGGTCCTTGAGCCAGTTGATGAGCTCCGTCGAGTACGCCACCGGATCCTCCTCATGCGGGCTGTGTCTCCCGGGGGGGGCAACCCCCGGACCCCCGGCCCGGCCCTCTGCTGTGGTGGCTAGCGGTCCGGTTCGGGGTCCTTGAGCCAATTGATGAGCTCAGTCGAGTACGCCACCGGATCCTCCTCATGCGGGAAGTGTCCGAGCCCGTCGAACAGCCGCCAGCGGTACGGGGCCTCCACGTACTCCCCGGAGCCCGCCGCGCTGCGGGTGCGCATCACTGGATCGAGGGATCCGTGCAGGTGCAGTGTCGGCACCCGCACCGGCCGCTTCATGCGGCGGTTGAACTGGAGGCCGTCCGGGCGTGCCATCGACCGCACCATCCATCGGTACGGCTCGATCGAGCAGTGGGCCGTCGAGGGGATCGACATGGCCCGCCGGTAGGTGTCGACCGCTTCGTCGTCCGGCAGCCGGGGCCCCGACCACTCGCGGATCAGCCGGCCCACCAGTGCGGCGTCGTCCGCGACGAGCTGGCGCTCCGGCAACCAGGGGCGCTGGAAGCCCCAGATGTACGAGCCCGCCGCGCTCTGCTTGAGGTCGGCGAGCATCGACGAGCGCCAGCGGCGCGGGTGCGGCATCGAGGACACCACGAGCCGCCGCACCAGCTTCGGCCGCATCACGGCCGCCGTCCATGCCAGATAGCCGCCCAGATCATGGCCGACCAGCGCGGCGTCCGGCTCGCCGAGGGAGCGGATCACGCCGGTGATGTCGAGGGCGAGATTCGCCGGGTCGTAACCCCGGGGCGTCCGGTCGCTGCCACCCACACCGCGCAGGTCCATCGCCACCGCCCGGAACCCCGCGTCCGCGAGCGCCGGCAGCTGGTGCCGCCACGTCCACCAGAACTGCGGAAAGCCGTGCAACAGCAGCACCAGCGGCCCCTCGCCCATCTCGGCGATATGGAAGCGCGCACCGTTGGCCGCGACCTCCCGGTGGGTCCAGGGCCCGTCGGGGCGTACGACCGCCGTGGGCGAGGACGCGGAGCCGGTGGGCGCGGGCGGGAAGACCGGTGAGTCGGGTTCGGGGGACGCGGGCGCTGCGGAAGTATCGGGCACCGTCATACGGACGAGCGTGTCACAGATGCGTCCGCCTGGCTCGTGCCGACCAGCGGACGCGGGTGCGGCTTGACCGTGCCCAGCACGGCCGCCGTTTCCTTGGCCGAGGCGATGCTCTTCTCCGGCTTGCTGACCTTCTTGAACTTGGCCACCGCCAGCAGCCCGAGAAGCGCCGCGATCACCAGGAACGCCCCGCCGACGATCAGGAAGGACCAGGCGAGCCCGAGACCCAGATTGTGGATCCCGTAGGCCGCCGCGAAGCTCAGCACCGGCAGGGAGAAGAGCGCCAGGGTGCCGGCGGCGGCGATCGCACCGCCGCCGATGCCGACGCGCTTGGCATCCTGCCGCAGCTCGGCCTTGGCCAGTGCGATCTCGTCGTGCACCAGCGCGGACAGCTCGGTGGTGGCCGTCGCCACCAGCTGGCCGAGGCTGCGGTTGGCACCGTCGTCGGCTGCGCTCATCGGCTGCTCCCTCATCTTCATCAGCTTCGTCATCTGCGGGTCTTGGGCGCGTCTTCAGCGGATGTAAAGACCCTTAGATCATGCCGGACCATCGTCGCCGGTGGTGTGCCCGGAGGCGACTTCGGCCAGCCTGCGGTGTTCTGCGGCCTTCGCTTCGTGGATGGCTGCCATCCGGAGGTGGTAATCCGGGTTGCCCTGCTCGTAAATGTCCGGTATTCCGTCCTCGTCCTCGTCCCGCTCCTCATCCGCGCACAGCTTCTTGTACTTGTTGTCGCGCAGCTTGAGCAGTGTGCCCGCGATGACGGCCGCTATCAGCGAACCGATGAGTACGGCCGCCTTCACCTCATCGGTCAGAAGTTGGTCACCCGCGAAGGCCAGCTCGCCGATCAGCAGGGAAACGGTGAAGCCGATACCGGCCAGTGAGGCGACGGCCAGCACATCCGGCCACTCGAGGTCGGGGTTCAGCTCGGCCTTCGTGAAACGTGCCGCCAGCCATGTTCCGCCGAACACGCCTATCGCCTTGCCGACCACCAGGCCGAGGACGACCCCGAGCGTCTCGGGCTTGCGGAAGACATCCGACAGCGCGCCGCCGGAGAGTGCGACGCCCGCTGAGAACAGCGCGAACAGCGGCACGGCCAGCCCGGCGGACAGGGGGCGGACTATGTGCTCGATGTGCTCACCGGGGGAGTACCGCTCGCCCTCGTGGCGCGTGCAGCGCAGCATCAGCCCCATGGCGACGCCCGCGATGGTCGCGTGCACGCCGCTGTTGTACATCAGCGCCCAGTTGACGATCGCCAGCGGCACGTAGATGTACCAGCCGCGGACGCCCTTGCGCAGCAGCAGCCAGAAGACGGCCAGGCCCAGTACGGCGAAGCCGAGGGCGGCGAAGTTGAGCTCCGAGGTGAAGAAGACCGCGATGATCAATATCGCGAAGAGATCGTCGACGACGGCGAGGGTCAACAGGAACGCGCGCAGCGCCGAGGGCAGGGCCGTTCCGATCACCGCCAGTACGGCGAGGGCGAAGGCGATGTCCGTGGCGGTGGGCACGGCCCAGCCGTCCAGCGCGCCGCCACCGGTCTTCGTGACGGTGAAGTAGACGAGCGCGGGGGCGGCCATGCCGCAGATCGCGGCGATGACGGGAAGGGCGGCCGCCTTCGGGTCGCGCAGCTCGCCGGCGACCAGCTCGCGCTTGAGTTCGATGCCCGCGACGAAGAAGAAGACGGCCAGCAGGCCGTCTGCGGCCCAGTGCTGCACCGAGAGGTCGAGGCCGAGGGCACCCGGGCCGAGGTGGAAGCCGCGGATGGTCTCGTAGCTGTCGCGCAGCGGGGTGTTCGCCCAGATCAGCGCGGCCACGGCCGCGACGAGCAGCAGCACGCCACCGACGGTTTCGGTGCGGAGTGCTTCCGCCAGGTAATTGCGCTCGGGCAGCGGCAGCCGTCCGAGGAAAACGGAACGGCGGTGGTTCTTGGGCGCGGCCACGGCGGTGGACCTCCTGGGGGCGACTGGATACACGTGTGCTGTGTGCCGACCAGACTTCCCGGCGCGCCTTTGATTCTTGTCGCGATTTTTACGCGATGAGTACTTACCTTAACCGGAAAGAGTGAAGGGCACCCGGTCGCGCCGGGTGCCCTTCACGGTTGCCTGCTTCCGCGCGCCCGACTTCGGGCGGCGGTCGAGTGGCTGGACCGGGTCAGTCCTCGCTGCTCGCGGCGGGGAGCTGGGACTGGATCAGGCTCATGACCGAGGAGTCGGTCAGCGTGGTCACATCGCCGAGCGTGCGGTTCTCGGCGACGTCCCGCAGCAGTCGGCGCATGATCTTGCCCGAGCGGGTCTTGGGCAGCTCGGCGACCGGCAGGATCCGCTTCGGCTTGGCGATCGGGCCGAGCTGCTTGGCGACATGCGCCCGCAGCTCCTCGACCAGACCCGCCTCTTCCGCGTCGGCGTTGCCCCGCAGGATGACGAAGGCGCAGATGGCCTGGGTGGTCTGCGGGTCGTTCGCACCGACGACGGCGGCTTCGGCGACCTTGGGGTGCGAGACGAGGGCGGACTCGACCTCGGTGGTGGAGATGTTGTGGCCCGAGACCAGCATCACGTCATCCACCCGGCCGAGCAGCCAGATGTCGCCGTCGTCGTCCTTCTTGGCGCCGTCGCCCGCGAAGTACTTGTGCTCGAAGCGCGACCAGTACGTGTCGATGTAGCGCTGGTCGTCGCCCCAGATGGTGCGGAGCATCGCCGGCCACGGCTCGGTGAGGACGAGGTAGCCGCCGGCCCCGTCGGGCACCTCGTTGGCGTCGTCGTCCACGACGGTCGCCGCGATGCCGGGCAGGGGCACCTGCGCCGAACCGGGCTTGGTCTCGGTGACCCCCGGCAGCGGACTGATCATCATGGCGCCGGTCTCGGTCTGCCACCAGGTGTCGACCACGGGCGTCCTGTCGGCACCGATGTGCTTGCGGTACCAGACCCAGGCCTCGGGGTTGATGGGCTCGCCGACCGAGCCGAGGATCCGCAGGCTGCTCAGGTCGAACTTGGCCGGGATGTCGTCGCCCCACTTCATGGCGGCGCGGATCGCGGTGGGGGCGGTGTAGAGGATCGTCACGCCGTACTTCTGGACGATCTCCCACCAGCGCCCCTGGTGCGGGCTGTCCGGGGTGCCCTCGTAGAGGACCTCGGTCGCGCCGTTGCTCAGCGGTCCGTAGACGATGTAGGAGTGGCCGGTCACCCAGCCGACGTCGGCGGTGCACCAGAAGACGTCCGTCTCCGGCTTGAGGTCGAAGACGGCGTGGTGGGTGTACGAGGCCTGGGTGAGATAGCCGCCGGTGGTGTGCAGGATGCCCTTCGGCTTACCGGTGGTGCCCGAGGTGTAGAGGATGAACAGCGGGTGCTCGGCGTCGAACGCCTGGGGCGTGTGCCGGTCCGACTGACGCTCGACCAGGTCGTGCCACCAGACGTCGCGGCCCTCGGTCCAGGCGACGTCGTCCTGGCCGGTGCGGCGGACGACGAGGACGCTGCGGACGTCTTCCGTGCCGGGGCGGGTCAGGGCCTCGTCGACGGCGGGCTTGAGGGCGGAGGCCTTGCCGCGCCGGTAACCGCCGTCGGCGGTGATGACCACGCGCGCGTCCGCGTCCTTGATGCGGGTCGCGAGGGCGTCCGCCGAGAAACCGCCGAAGACGAGCGAGTGCGGGGCGCCGATCCGGGCGCAGGCCAGCATCGAGACGACCGCTTCGGGGATCATCGGCAGGTAGATGGCGACCCGGTCCCCGGCCTGGACGCCGAGCTCGGTCAGGGCGTTGGCGGCCTTGGAGACCTCACGCTGCAACTCGGCGTAGGTGATCGAGCGGGTGTCACCCGGCTCACCCTCGAAGTGGATGGCCACGCGGTCGCCGAGGCCGTTCTCCACATGGCGGTCGACGCAGTTGTACGCCACATTGAGCTTGCCGTCGGCGAACCACTTGGCGAACGGCGGGTTCGACCAGTCCAGGGTCTCGGTCGGCTCGGTCTCCCAGCTCAGGCGGCGGGCCTGCGCGGCCCAGAAGCCCAGCCGATCAGCCTTCGCCTCCTCGTACGCCTCCGCCGAGACATTGGCCTTTGCGGCCAGGTCGGCAGGCGGTGCGAAGCGGCGCTCCTCCTTCAAGAGGTTGGCCAGGCTTTCGTTGCTCACGACATCTCCCTTTCCCAGGGTGCCCGTTGCGTCCCGTCCATAGCTCATCAGCCCGGGGCACACCCTGACAAGGGGTGTGGACAAAAATTGGTTTAGACCTGTCCTTTATTGGGGTTTCACGAGGTCAGACGGGTCGACGGCGGATGGGGACACGCGCGGGGGCCCGCTTTCGCACCGCCCGGCAGCGACGCGTCACACGGCGTCCAAAACTTTCGGGCGGACCGCGGTGAAGGTGCGCGACCGCTCGTCCAGCACATACGCCTGCGCTTCCGCCACGTGGAAGTACATGCCCTGCAACCGCAGCGCCCCCTCGGCCACCCGTCGGGCGACGCAGGCGTGGGCCCTGAGGTGATCGAGCTGCTGGAGCACGTTGACGAGGGCGAGCCGTTCGACGTCATCGGACACGGGCCGGTCGGCGAGCGCCACTTCTCCGCGCCCGAGCCGTCCGATGCGCTGCATACGAGCCACGCTCGGTCGGCCATGCCGGAGCCAGCGGCCGAGCGGGGTCGGTGCGCCGGGCTCGGGGGCGGAGGTGTCGAGGAGCGCCTGCATCGCGCCGCACCCCGAGTGCCCGCACACGGTGATGCTGCCGACCTTCAGTACCTCGACCGCGTACTCCACCGCGGCCCCGACCGAGTCGCATGTGCCGTCGCTGCCGGGCGGCGGCATCAGATTGCCGACGTTGCGCACGGTGAAGAGATCGCCGGGCCCGCTCGAGGTGATCATGCTGGTCACCAGCCGGGAGTCGGCGCAGGTCAGAAAGAGCTGGCTGGGGGTCTGCCCCTCGCGGGCCAGCCGCGCCAGCTCGTCCCGTACGAGGGGTGCCGTATTGCGCTGAAAAGCGCTCACCCCGCCGAGGAGTTGCTGATCACCGCTGTGCTTGATGCCGGGCTGCACGACTGCGGGGGTGCGGGTGCAGTGGTGGTTGTGCCAGGGGGTCCAGGGGCGGCACACGTGCGTGCTGGCGGGCTCCGCGATGGGCCGGCCGTGACGGCCTCGCAGAGTGACCCATCCGCCACCTGCCCGATGGGCGTGGGACCAGGTTTGCAGCGCGTCATACGCCGCATGGTCCATAAAGGAGCCACCCAGCTCGACCACCGCGTTGGCCTCGGCGGGCACCTGCGCGAGCGCCCGGGACAGCCGTGGGACCGCGAGGAACGTCAACTGGCCATTGACGCGCACCCGGTGGCAGTCCCTGTCCGCGTCCACGGTGATACGGGTGTGGGCGAGACGCCGCAGGGAGAGGAAGGCCGCGATCGCGATGCCGACGGCGACTCCTTGCAGCACGCCCAGGAGCACCACGGCCCCGAGTGTCGCCGCGTACATGGGGAATTCGCGGTGCCGCTGTACGTGCTTGATGTGTGCGAAGCTCACCATCCGCACACCGACCGCCATCACCAGCGCGGCCAGCGCGGCTAGTGGGATCAGCTCGAGCACGGTGCTGAGCAGCCCGGCGCAGACCAGCACCCACACCCCGTGCAGGACCGTGGCCTTCCGCGTGGCGGCGCCCGCCTTGACGTTGGCCGTGCCGCGGATCGCGCCGCCCGCGATCGGCAGCCCGCCGAGCAGCCCGGACACCACGTTTGCCGCGCCCTGGCCCGCGAGTTCGCGATCCAGTGAGGCGGGAGGGTGCTCGCCGTCCGCCCGCGCGGCACGCAGGCGGTCCACCGCGACGGCGGACAGCAACGACTCCATACTGGCCACGAGCGTGACGGTGAGCACGGCCGCGAACACCCCGAGCACCGGGCCGTCCGGCAGGGCCGGCAGCACGCGCAATTCCCACTGGGGAAGGCTGACCCGTGGCAGATCCATGCCGACACCGACCGCGGTGGCGGCTGCCACGGCCGCGAGCGGCGCCGGAAGCGTACGGGCCCACCGTCCGGCCCGGCCGGGCAGCCTGGGCCAGCCCGCCACCACGGCCACCGTGATCCCCCCGATCAACAATGCGGCCGGGTGCGGGTCCGCCAGACGCGAGGGCAGCGCCGCGAGGTTCTCCAGCGCGGAGATGCTGGGCCGGTCGCCCAACACGACGGGCAGCTGGCCGAGCGCGATCGTGACGCCGATGCCGGCGAGCATGCCGTGCACGATGGCCGGGCTGACGGCCAGCGCGCTACGGGCCACTCGGGCTGCGCCGAGGGCGAGTTGAGCAAGCCCCGCGAGCGCGGTGATCGCGCACGTCGCCCGCCAGCCGTAACGCTGCACGAGCTCGGCAGTGACGACCACCAGACCGGTGGCGGCGCCGCTGACCTGGAGTGGGGCCCCACCCAGCAGGCCGGCGACGATCCCGCCGACCGCTGCCGCGACCAGCCCCGCCTGGAGCGGCGCGCCCGTCGCGAGCGCGATACCGAGTGAGAGCGGGATCGCGATCAGAAAGATGACCACGGAGGCGGAGAGGTCCTGGCGCCAACCGCGAGGGCGCCGGTCCGGCAAGTTCTGGCCGTCCGGCCGGGGCGGGGGCGTCGGGTGAGTCGTCTGCGTCGGCTGAGCGTGCATGGGCGTTCCCGTCTTCGTCGGGGCGGCGCGGCCGCGGTGGGAGGCGCGGCCGTGGTCACGGCGTGCAGCGGCGGGAGCGGCTGCGGTGGCGGGCTTTTATCAACTCTCGGTAAACGAATCGTAATGCAGAGTAAAGAGGCGGGGAAGTTCGTCAGGGCTGCCGGAAGGCGACTTCCTCCCAACGAGTGAATCCGTGCGTCTATGTGCTTGTCGTTTCGTACCTCTATCGACCCATGCGGCACCGGTGTTGGGCGCGGCCGGACGTCGGACGGAGGGTGGGGAGCCTCGGGCCGGTCGGAGAAAGCGGGGGAGGGTCCGGCCTTTGCTCTCTCGCTGGTGCGCGGGTTTGCCGTCCGGGGTCGGAATTCACCCCCGGTTGGCATAAAACCGAACATCCGGCACCTGGGGGAGGTGAGGGGGTTACGTGCAAGTGAATGGCGTGTACATGCTCTGACCTGGTGGTCGTTTTCGCCGGCGTTGAGCGCGTGGAGGGCTATGGCTCAATCCACGGGGGTCGGGCCGAAAGTCGATGAAAACGGGACCCATTTCAGCTCTTGCTTCCGTGGGTCGGTGGCGGACCGGCCGACTGGTCGATCGAGAAGTGGACGGGAGAAATCCGGAATGCGGGAGCGTCGGCCAAGAGTGGAAGCGTAGGGACCGGTATCGCGGGCGGGGCGCCGCCCGTCGTTCCTCGAACGGTGAGAAAACTCCTCGACGGATAGGCCATCCGTCCGGGCGGGCCGCCGGAGACCTATTCCGGCGGCCGGGCCTCTCTCGGGCTCCCTGGTCAGGGGAGTTCCTCAACCGCCGTCTGTGGACGGCCGATCGGTGAGTTCAGACGGGCTGCGGAGCGGCCAACAGTCGCTCGTTCAGAACGAAACTCGGATCGACCTGGGCCGCCAGGTCGGCGCCTGTCTTCGCGTTGCCCCAACTCTCCGCGTTCTTCAGGTGGAAGTGCACCATCTGGCGGGTGTAGCGCTGCCAGTCGCGCCGCTCGTACGCGCCGTCCGCCGCCTCGCGCAGCGTGCGCAGCGCCTCGCGGTTGGGCCCCTCGAGGAGTTCGAAGAGGGGTGGCCGGCCCTTCTCCATGGCGCGCACCCAGTCGGAGTGGGCCAGCGTGGTGAGCAGGTCCTCGCCGACCTCCTCGCGCAGGAAGTCCAGGTCGTCGGCGCCCTGCACCTTGTTGCCGACCACCTTCAGGCAGACGCCGAAGTCACGGGCGTACTCCTTGTACTGGCGGTAGACCGAGACGCCCTTACGGGTCGGTTCGGCGACCAGGAACGTCATGTCGAAACGGGTGAACATCCCGGAGGCGAAGGAGTCGCTGCCTGCCGTCATGTCGACGACGACGTACTCACCGGGCCCGTCGACAAGGTGATTGAGGCACAGCTCGACCGCGCCGACCTTGGAGTGGTAGCAGGCCACGCCCAGGTCCGACTCGGTGAAGGGGCCGGTCGCCATCAGCCGGACGGCGGCATCTTCGTCCAGTCGTACGGTGCGGGCGCAGGCCTCGAGGATCGGGTTCTCCTCGCTGATCCGCAGCAGTCGCGAGCCCTCACCCGGCGGCGTCGTCTTGATCATGGTTTCGGCGGAGGCGATGCGAGGGTTCGTGCCGCGCAGATAGTCCTTGATCAGCGGCAAGTGTGCGCCCATCGCGGGGAGTGCGGCCGTCTCCGCCTCGTCCAGACCGAGCGCCGCGCCCAGATGTTGATTGATGTCGGCGTCTACCGCGATGACGGGGGCCCGGTCGGCGGCGAGATGGCGGATGAACAGTGAGGACAGCGTGGTCTTGCCGCTGCCGCCCTTCCCTACGAAAGCGATCTTCATGTTCACCAAGCGTAGGTGTGCAAGCGCGGAAAGTGAGAGATGTGAGTGAAGAAAACCACTCCTTCGAGGGGTGTGAGGCCGAAGTGCGTACTGTCTTACCCATGAGTACGACAGCCGATCCGCTCGCCGCCCTGGGCTCGCTTCCTGGCGTTGCCGACTCCGTGGACTCCGTACGCAAGGCGGTGGACCGCGTGTACGGCCACCGGGTGATGCGCCGCCGCAGTAACGAGGTCACCGCTGAGGCGGCGCTGCGTGGCGCCCGGGGGTCGGCCGCGCTGTCAGGGGCCGACTGGGCGCTCGAGGAGGTGCGCCGACGGTCCGACTTCGGCGCCGAGGGCGAGCCGCGCACGGTGGGCGCGGCGCTGCGGCTGACCGCCGAGTCGGGGCAACTGCTGAGTGTGTGGCGGCAGTCGCCGCTGCGTGTGCTGGCCAGGCTGCACCTGGTGGCCGCGGGTGGAGCCCGGCCGGACGACACCGTGGGGCGCCCGCGGCTAGCGGGTGAGCCGGTGGACGAGCCGTTGATCGAGCTGGCGCTGCCGGGCGCGGACGAGGTGGCCGGTCGGCTCGAAGGGCTGGCCGGGCTGCTGATCGCGGGTAGCGAGGCGCCCGCGCTGGTGACAGCGGCGGTGGTGCACGGCGAGCTGCTCGCCCTGCGGCCGTTCGGCTCGTGCAACGGCCTGGTCGCGCGGGCTGCTGAGCGGATCGTACTGATCGGCAGTGGACTGGACCCCAAGTCGATCTGTCCGTCGGAGGTGGGACACGCGGAGTTGGGGCGCGCGGCTTATTTGGGCGCGCTCGACGGCTACGCGTCCGGGACCCCGGAAGGTATGGCGGCCTGGATCACGCACTGCGCCCGTGCTGTCGAGCTGGGTGTGCGGGAGAGCACGGCCGTGTGCGAGGCGCTTCAACGCGGCGCTGCCTGACGGCTCTCCGTCGCACGCGACTCCGGGGGAGTCTCCGTCAGCACGCGCTGAGCAGAGACGGATGCGCCCGGAGGGTGCGGGTGTGCCCCGGTCGCGCTCGGGCGGTGCCGATGTCCGTCCGGGCATATGCAGGAGGCGGACAGGGTTGCGGCGGTACCGGTGAGGCTTTGGTACCGCCGCTGGCACGTCGGCCGAGTTACCATGCGTGCACGAGATTTGCCCATCAGGCCGGGATCTTCGCCCGTTACCTGGTGCGGCTGGCCCGTAATCGACGGGTCGGCGTCGCGTGGGTGCTCGGCTTTCGTGCTTCGGTCCGTGGGGCCTACTGCGTGAAAGGCATCCTCTCGGATGTCCCTGGTCTCGCGGGCCGTCAACTCCTTTCTACTCCTGTCGTGGTGGAAGCGGAAGCCCAAGCCGCGGTTTCTTTACTTTTGGCGCTAAAACCGGTCAATGCGGACGTGGGGCGGTCGTCGCCGGCTGGCGAACCAGACCAGACCGGCCGTAGCGGCGGCGCCGACCGCGGCCGCCGCCATCAGAGCCGGGCGTGAGGGCATCGCCAGGGTCGACACACGCTGCTTGAGTCGTACCGGGCGGGTGAAGGTGAGGATCGGCCAGTCGCGGGCGATCGCCTCACGGCGCAGTGCGCGGTCCGGGTTGACCGCGTGCGGGTGGCCGATCGATTCCAGCATCGGGATGTCGGTCGCGGAGTCGCTGTAGGCGTAGCAGCGCGCCAGGTCATAGCCCTCCGACTCTGCGAGCTCGCGGATGGCCTCGGCTTTGGTCGGGCCGTAGGCGTAGTACTCCACCTCGCCGGTGAAGGCGCCGTCCTTGACGACCATGCGGGTGGCGACGACGCGGTCGGCGCCCAGCAACTCGCCGATCGGCTCGACCACCTCGGCGCCGGAGGTGCTGACGATCACCACGTCGCGTCCGGCGGTGTGGTGCTCCTCGATGAGGGATGCGGCTTCGTCGTAAATGATCGGATCGATGAGTTCGTGCAGGGTCTCGGCGACGATCTCCCGCACCTGCCGGACATTCCAGCCACGGCACAGTTCGGAGAGATACTGGCGCATCCGCTCCATCTGGTCGTGGTCGGCCCCGCCGACCAGGAAGACGAACTGGATGTACGCGGTGCGCAACACGGCGCGCCTGTTGATCAAGCCGCCTTGGTAGAAGGACTTGCTGAAGGTGAGCGTGCTCGACTTCGCAATGACCGTCTTGTCCAGATCAAAGAACGCGGCTGTCCGAGGGAGCGAGTGGTTTTCCACGTCGCCGAGCATAGGCCGCCCTCCATTCGGCGTAAGCTGAGGCGTGTGGGTTTGCCTGAGAAGGCTCTCGGGTACACCATGGAAGTCACGGATCGTTCGCGACCGTGTCTAACCCGGTCCGACTCCTCCCCCCCCGAGTCGGCCGTGGGGACGACCCCCGCTCTCCCCCCCGGCGGGGGTCGTCGCATGTCCGGATGCATTTTGAGCGCCCTCATCCCGCGTTCCTCCCCTTGGTTCGGCCCGTCCGGCCGTGGTCTCTCCTCCTTCATACGCGTCACGCAGCGTAATCGCCATGCTGCTCTCCGGAAGTCACCGGTATAGGTGAGCGGGATATTCACAACCGTTGAGTTGTCCACAGTTTTTGTCCAAGATCCACAAGGTTTTCCAGTTCGATGCACGGTGATTCCCCGCGAGTTCCGCGATGTTCGCGGAAGAGAGCGCGTAGTGGGAGGGGGAGACCGTGACCGGATCCATCACATCCGATTGGCGGACGGACGCCGTCGCCGGAAGGCCGGGCGGCCCGCTGGTCGTCACGGAGGACGAGGGGCTGTTGGATGACCTGCTGCGGCTGTGCGCCGCAGCCGGGGCCGTGCCCGAAGTCGCTCAGGCAATGCCCGCGCGGAGGGGGAGCTGGGAGAGCGCGCCACTGGTCCTGGTCGGCGACGACTGCGCGGCCCGGCTCGGGGGCGCCCTGCGCAGGGAGGGGGTGGTGCTGGTCGGCAGGGACCAGGACGACCCTGGCGTCTGGCAGCGCGCGGTGGGCATCGGAGCCCGCAATGTGGTGCTCCTGCCCGACGGCGAGAGCTGGCTGGTCGACAGGATCGCCGATGCCGCGGAAGGCGTGGGCCGCCCGGCGCTCACGGTGGGGGTGATCGGCGGACGGGGCGGCGCCGGGGCGAGCACGCTCGCCTGCGCGCTGGCGGTCGGCGCGGCCCGCGCGGGACAGCGCACGATGCTGATCGACGGCGATCCACTGGGCGGAGGGCTCGATGTGCTGCTCGGTGGGGAGAAGGCCGAGGGGCTGCGATGGCCGGCCTTCGCCGACTCGCGGGGCCGGGTGGCCGGGCGGGCGCTGGAGGAAGCGCTGCCCGAGCTGCATTCGCTGCGTGTCCTCAGCTGGGATCGGGGCGACTGCCTCGCGGTGTCGTCCGACGCCATGCGGGCCGTGCTGGCCGCGGCCCGCAGACGAGGCGGGGCGGTGATCGTGGATCTGCCGCGCCGACTCGACGACGCGGCGGTGGAAGCCCTCGAACAGATGGACGTGGGGTTGTTGGTCGTGCCCGCGGAGCTGCGAGCCGTCGCGGCCGCACACCGGGTCGCCTCGCTGGTCGGCATGGTCCTGAGCGACCTACGGCTGGTGACGCGTACGCGGGCCGGCTCGGGGCTGCGGGGCGAAGAGATCTCGAATCTCCTCGGCCTGCCCCTGGCGGGCGAACTCCCACCGGAGCCTGGCCTGTCGGACGCCCTGCTCACCGGCCGGCCACCGGGGAGCGGCGAGCGCGGACCGCTGGCGCGCTTCTGCGCGGAATTCTGGGCGCGGACGTCGGCCGACGGCACGGGCATGCCGACATGAGCGCCGAGCTGCTGGACGCGGTACGCCTGCGGCTGGCGGAGAGCGGGGTGGAACCGACGCCCGCACGGGTCGCGGAGGCATTGCGTCGGGAAGGCCGACTGCTCGGCGACGCCGAAGTGCTCGGCGTCGCGTCCCGGCTGCGGTCCGAGCTGATCGGCACCGGGCCGCTCGAGCCCCTGCTCTCCGCGCCTGAGGTCACCGATGTCCTGGTGACCGCGCCGGACCAGGTGTGGGTGGACCGGGGAGCGGGCCTGGAGCGCGCTGATGTGTCCTTCCCCGACGCGGCGGCGGTGCGCAGGCTCGCGCAGCGGCTCGCCGCGATCGCCGGACGCCGACTCGACGACGCCCGGCCCTGGGTGGACGCCCGGCTGCCGGACGGGACGCGTTTGCACGCCGTGCTGCCCCCGGTGGCTGTCGGCTCGACCTGCCTCTCGCTGCGCGTGGTGCGACGCCGGGCCTTCGCGCTGGACGAGCTGGTCTCCGCCGGGACCGTGCCGCCCGGCGGGCAGCGCCTGCTGCGAGCCGTGGTGGACGCCCGGCTCTCCTTCCTGATCAGCGGCGGCACGGGGTCAGGAAAGACGACCTTGCTGTCCACCCTGCTCGGACTGGTCGCGCCGGACGAGCGCATTGTGCTGGCCGAGGACTCGGCCGAGCTGCGCCCCGAACACCCGCATGTGGTGCGGCTGGAGACGCGGCCCGCGAACCAGGAGGGCACGGGCCTGGTCACCCTGCGGGACCTGGTCCGCCAGGCGTTGCGGATGCGGCCGGACCGATTGGTCGTCGGCGAGGTGCGCGGCCCTGAGGTCACCGATCTGTTGGCCGCTCTCAACACCGGTCATGAGGGTGGGTGCGGCACGGTCCACGCCAACGCGGCGGCGGATGTGCCCGCCCGGCTGGAAGCGCTGGGTTCGACTGCGGGGCTCGACCGCGGGGCGCTGCACAGCCAGTTGGCGGCCGCGCTGTCGGTCGTGGTCCACCTGGCGCGCGACCGGGGCGGTCGGCGGCGGATCGCGGAACTCCACGTCCTGGACCGCGACGCCGGAGGCTTCGTGACGACCGTACCGGCGGCCGTGTGGGGCGAGAGCGGCTTCGAGCGGGCACGGGGTTGGGACCGGCTGGCAGAACTGTGCGAACGGGGCGGTGGTGCGCTGTGACCGTTTCCGTAGCGGCGCCCCAGACGGTGGTCCCGGTGTGCGGGGCGGTGTTGTGCGCGGTGGCCTCGCTCTGGAGCTCGACGCGGCCGGGCCGGGAGTCGCGGCGGGCCAGAGCCCTGTTCGCCGGCAGCAGAGGAGGGCTGCCCGGTGGCGCGTCACTTTCGTGGGTCGGGGAGCGCGCCGGTCGATGGTTTCGATGGGGCCGGGAGAAGCGGGAGCTGCTCTGCCTTCCGATCGGTTGTGCCGTAGCGCTGCTGGGCGAGTCGATGCTGCCGCTGATCGGCGCGGTGGCCGCTGTGCCCCTTGTGAGACGTGGACTCGCCACCCGGCGGCGCAAGCGCGAGCGGGATCGGCGTGAGTCGGCCGTGATCGACCTGTGCGGGGTCGTCGCGGGTGATCTGCGCGCGGGGCAGCAGCCCGGCGAGGCGCTGGTGGGGCTGGTGGTGGACCTCGGGGCGGCATGGTCTGCCGTTCCCGCGGCGGCGCGGTTCGGCGGCGATGTGCCGGAAGCCTTGCGGAAGGTGGCGCGGCAGCCGGGGGCCGAGGGGTTGAACGGAGTGGCCGCCTGCTGGCAGGTCTCGGTCGACGGCGGGGCGGGGCTCGCCGCCGGACTCGAACGGGTGGCGGCGGCTCTCAGTGCCGAGCGGGACCAACGGGAGGATCTGTACGCCCAGTTGGCCGGTACGAGGTCCACCGCGGTGATGCTCGCCGTGCTTCCGGTGCTCGCCCTGCTGATGGGCAGCGCGCTCGGAGCGGCTCCGTTGTGGGTGCTGCTGCACACGTCCGCCGGGCTGGGCTGTCTGACGCTCGGTGGCGTTCTGGAGTGCGCGGGGCTCGCGTGGACCGGTCGGATCGTACGGGCGGCCGGGGGAGTGGAAGGGAGTGGGAGGGCGTGAGCGAAAAAGTTATCCACAGCCTGGGGATATTTATTTCGATCGCCACCGGGGGCGTGGGCCTGGTGATCGCCCTGGGCTGGGCGGGCCGGGCGCGCGGAGTCCGCTCGGTTCGCCGACGGGCAGTGTCGTTGCTGAGGGGGAGTGAATCGGCCGGGCCGGTGGGTCGACTGCGGCGGTGGTCGGGGTGGGCGGAGGTGGCGCGGGCCGGGCTCCCGGCCGTCGGGGCGGGGCTCGCTGGTCTCGTCCTCATCGGAGGGATCGCCGGGTGTGTGGTGGGGCTCGGGGTCGCGTACGGCGTGTGGCGGTGGCAACGACGCGACAAGCGTACTCGTGATGAGTCGCTCGCGAAGGGATCGGAAGCCCAACTTCCGTTCGCGGCGGATCTCTTGGCGGCCTGCATGGCTGCGGGGGCTGGTCCCCGGGAGGCGGCCGCTGCGGTGGGGGCCTCGTTGGGCGGGCCCGTGGGCGAGCGTCTCGCCCAAGCCGCTGCCGAGGTGCGGCTCGGCGGGGACCCGGGCACGGCCTGGGGTCGGTTGGGGAGCCTTCCCGGCGCCCGGGGGCTGGCCCGTTGTCTGGAGCGGGCCCAAGCGACGGGGGTGCCGGCGGTGGAGCCCATGTCGCGGTTGGCGGGACAGTTGCGCGCCACGCGAGGGCGCACGGCGGGCATACGGGCCCGGCGCGCAGGAGTCCTGGCGACGGCCCCGCTGGGGCTGTGCTTCCTGCCCGCGTTCCTGACGGTCGGTGTGGTGCCGGTGGTCATCGGCCTGGCGAGCGCGCTCATGAACGGCAAATGACGGTGTGTGAGGCACGTAAAGCGTGTCGGACATGTGAGGCAAAGGACAGGGGGATCAAGTGATGGTCGTGCAGTGGTGGTCGAAGCGTTGGGCCCGGATGAGGGCGTCCGGCGAGGACGGAATGACGACGGCGGAGTACGCCGTTGGGACGCTGGCGGCATGCGCGCTCGCGGCGGTGCTCTACAAGGTGGTCACCGGTGGGGCGGTCGGTTCGGCGTTGCAGTCGCTGATCGTCAAGGCCCTCCATGCGTCGTTCTGACGGCGGCTATGTGACGGCGGAGGCCGCATTGGTCCTACCGACGCTGACGCTGTTCGGCATGGCACTGCTCTGGGGGCTGATGGCGGCGACCGCGCAGATCCAGTGCGTGGACGCGGCCCGTGCGGGTGCTCGGGCGGCGGCTCGTTCGGAGTCGGATTCGGCGGCGGTCGCCGCCGCCAGAACGGCCGCTCCGGCCGGGGCCCGGATCGCGCTGGCGAGGGAGGGAGACCTGGTGCGGGTGCGTGTCGATGCCCGGACCGCGGGCCCGGGACCGCTGACGGTGCGGCTGGGTGGAGAGGCGGTGGCCCTTGCGGAGGAGACGGTGGGGTGACGGGGGCATGGCGTCGGTGTGGGTGGCGATCGCCGCGGCGGCCTTCTGCGCGGTGTTCGCGGCGACGCTGGCCATGGGGCAGGCCGTGGTGGCCCGCCACCGGGCGGGCGGCGCGGCGGACCTGGCGGTGCTGGCGGCGGCCGACCACGCCTTGTCGGGGCACCGGACGGCGTGCGGCTTGGCCCGGATGGTGGCCACCGCCCAGGCGGCGCGGGTGGTGCGGTGCGCCGTGAGCGGCGAGATCGCCGAGGTGGTGGCCGAAGCACGGGCAGGGCCGTACACCGTCCGCGTGAGTTCCCGCGCCGGGCCTCCGGGCCTCACGGGCCCGGTCACCGCCCCGTGAGCCGGCGGGCGGCGACGGTCCATCCACCCCGGCGGCCCGCCTGTCCCACCGACAAGCGGTCTCCCCCCTCACGAGCGGCCGTGGGCGCTAAGGGAGCGGGGCGCCCGGCGCTTCCTCGGTGGGGGCGTCGGCGAGGAGGCGGGTCAGGAGGCGGATGGCGGCTCTCTTGTCGAGTGGGTCGTTGCCGTTGCCGCACTTGGGGGACTGGATGCACGAGGGGCAGCCGCTGTCGCACTCGCAGGCGGCGATCGCCTCGCGGGTGGCGGTGAGCCAGCTCGCGGCGGTGTGGAAGGCGCGCTCGGCGAAGCCGGCGCCGCCGGGCTGGCCGTCGTAGACGAAGACGGTCGGCAGGGCCGTGTCGGGGTGGAGGGGCACCGAGACGCCGCCGATGTCCCAGCGGTCGCAGGTGGCGAAGAGGGGGAGCATGCCGATGGAGGCGTGTTCCGCGGCGTGCAGGGCGCCGCCGACGGCCTCGGGGTGGATACGGGCCTCGTCGAGGTGGTCCTCCGTGATCGTCCACCACACGGCGCGGGTGCGGAGCGTGCGGGGCGGCAGGTCCAGCTTGGACTCGCCGAGGACCTCGCCGGTGATGAGTTTGCGGCGGAGGAAGGAGACGACCTGATTGGTGACCTCGACGGAGCCGAAGCACAGCCGCGCGTCCCCCCAGGGGATCTCGGCGCTCGTCTCCAGGATGGAGATGGCCGTGGTGTCGCGGGCCGTCGTCGAGTAGGGCGGCGCGGCTTCCTCGACGAGGGCGACGGAGTCCTCCAGGTCGAGGTGGCGGACGAGGTAGGTGCGGCCCTGGTGGAGATGGACGGCGCCGTCGTGGACGGCCGTGTGGGCGGCGGAGGCGTCCACCGTGCCCAGCAACCGGCCCGTGCCCTCCTCCACGACCTGCACGGGGCGGCCGCCGCCGCCCCGGATGTCGACCAGGTCGACGGCGCGCTCCCGGCGGGTCCAGTGCCAGGCGGAGCCCCTGCGGCGGAGCAGCTTTCGGCCTTCGAGCTGGGACAACAGGCCCGGCGTCTCGGGGCCGAAGAGTGACAGATCGGATTCGGTGAGCGGCAGTTCGGCGGCCGCGGCACACAGATGGGGGGCGAGGACGTACGGATTGTCCGGGTCGAGGACGGTGGACTCCACAGGCTGCCGGAAAAGCGCCTCGGGGTGGTGGACGAGGTAGGTGTCCAGCGGGTCGTCACGGGCGATGAGGACCGCGAGCGCGCCCCGGCCTGTACGGCCCGCGCGGCCGGCCTGCTGCCACAGGGAGGCGCGGGTGCCGGGGTAGCCGCAGATGAGGACGGCGTCGAGGCCGGCGACGTCCACACCGAGTTCCAGGGCGGTGGTGGCGGAGAGACCCAGCAGTTCGCCGGTGTGCAGGGCGCGCTCGATGGAGCGGCGCTCCTCGGGGAGGTAGCCGCCGCGGTAGGCGGCGACCCGGGCGGGGAGGGAGCGGTCCACCGCGGCCAGGCGCTCCTGGGTGATCAGTGCCACGAGCTCGGCGCCGCGCCGTGAGCGCACGAAGGCGACGGTCCGGACGCCCTGGACGGCTAGGTCGGTGAGGAGGTCCGCGGTCTCGGCGGTGGCCGTACGGCGGACGGGGGCGCCGCGCTCGCCGTGGAGCTCGGTGAGCGGAGGCTCCCAGAGGGCGAAGACGACTTCGCCGCGCGGAGAGGCGTCCTCGGTGACCTCCACCACCGGCAGCCCGGTCAGCCGGGTCGCGGCGGTGGCCGGGTCGGAGGCGGTGGCTGAGGCGAGGAGGAAGACGGGATCGGAGCCGTATCGGGCGCAGACACGCCGAAGCCGTCGCAGCACTTGGGCGACATGTGAACCGAAGACGCCGCGGTAGGTGTGGCACTCGTCGATGACGACGTAGCGCAGGGTGCGCAGGAAGGAGGCCCACCTGGGGTGGGCGGGCAGGATCGAGCGGTGCAGCATGTCCGGGTTGGTGAGCGCGTAATTGGCGTACTGACGCACCCACTCGCGCTCCTCGACGGGCGTGTCACCGTCGTAGACGGCCGGCCGGACGCCCTTGCCGAGCGGGGCGGCGAGGGCCCGGACGGCGCGCCGCTGGTCGGCTGCCAGGGCCTTGGTGGGGGCCAGGTACAGGGCGGTCGCGCCGCGCCCGTTGGGCGCCTCGGAGCCGTCCAGGAGCGCGCTGAGGACCGGGGCGAGGTACGCGAGCGACTTGCCGGACGCGGTGCCCGTGGCCACCACCACCGACTCGCCGCGCAGCGCGTGCTCGGCCGTCAGCGCCTGGTGCACCCACGGACGGTCGATTCCGGCAGCCCGGATCGCGCCGATCACTTCCGGCCGGATCTTCTCGGGCCAGGGGGCATGACGTCCCGGACGAGGGGGCAAGTGCTCCGTATGAGTGATGCGTGCAGCCCGGCCTGCCCCGGTGGCGAGTCTGTCGAGGACCACCCGGGGAGCGGGATGTACGCCCGCCTCCGGCGGGAGTTGATCGTGGGCCATTGGCATCGAGTGTGTCATTGGCTTGACGGACAATGGACTCAAGGCGTCGTGCGCGCCTGCCGGTAAGTGATTGAATGCCATCGCGGCTGCCGATCCATGGGGGGCGACCGCTCGATGCAAGGTGCTGGAGGATCCGTGGACCTGTCCCTGTCGACCCGGACCGTAGGCGACCGTACGGTCGTCGAGGTCGGTGGCGAGATTGATGTGTATACCGCGCCCAAGCTGCGTGAGCAGCTGGTCGAGCTTGTCAACGACGGCAGCTATCACCTCGTCGTGGACATGGAGGGCGTCGACTTCCTCGACTCCACCGGGCTCGGCGTGCTGGTCGGCGGGCTCAAGCGCGTGCGTGCCCATGAGGGCTCGCTGCGCCTGGTCTGCAACCAGGAGCGCATTCTCAAGATTTTCCGTATCACCGGCCTGACCAAGGTGTTCCCGATTCACACCTCGGTCGAGGACGCGGTGCAGGCGACCGACTGACGGTCGCCGGACGACACTGCCGCGCGGGGGGCACCGGGCTGTGAGGGCCCGGCCCCTCCGTGAGTTCGCCCTGTTCCAGGAGTGGGGAAGAGGGCACGTGCGACCGAGGGGGATGGCATGGCCACCGTCGAACTGCTGTTCAGTGCCCTTCCCGAGCATGTCCGCACCGCCCGGTTGGTAGCCGCCGCGGTGGCTCGCCGGGCCGGTGTCGACGAGGCCTTGCTGGACGAGGTGCGCCTGGCCGTGGGTGAGGCGTGCACGCGCGCGGTCGGGCTGCATGCCGGCCATGGCGTGACCACCCCGGTGCGGGTCGTGCTGATCGAGGACGAGAAGAAGTTCTCCATCGAGGTCGGGGACGACGCCCCTCATCCGTCCGCCGCCGATGCCGCCGCGGGCGGCCCTGGGGAGGCTTCCGGCGCGCCGGAAGAGGGCGAGGACGACATGGGCCTCGCCGTCATCAGCGGGCTGGTCGACGACGTCGAGGTGACCGCGGACGAATCCGGCGGCCTCATTCGGATGAGCTGGCCGACGATCCCGGTGCCCGTGCTGCCGTAGCCCGGCTCCGCCGTTCCCTGGGTTCTCCGGTGTCCCTGCCGGTGCCCCCGGCGTAGCCCGGCCGCCCGGTGCCGCGGCCGGATTCCGGCCCTCTTCCACCGCCGTCGTAGCCCCGCGTCACCCGTTTGTCGTAGTCCGGCCTCCTCGATTTGGCCTGATTCGACGTCATCACCGGCCGGGCGTCTACGGTCCGTGGCACCGCTGTTGTCGATGGCCGAATCCCTTCCCCCTTCAGGGTGCGATTTCAGCCGTCGATCTTCTCCGTGGCGGCGACGCGCGGATTCCTGCCGACGCCGCGGATCTTCACCGTCGCGCCCCGCTCGTCGATCTCCTTCACCGATCTCTTCTTCGGATCTTCACCCGTAGATCGGGAATCCGGCGGATCATCCATCCGGCCTTCACTTGCGCAGGCTCATTCCGTTTGCCGCGCTCTGTTTTGATCTCGCCATGCTCCCTACAATCCGTCCATCTTGAGCTCAGGACGCCTGAGCGTGGCGGCTGCTCCGCGGTCGCGGGTCAGCCGCGCGCCCATGTGCCAAACGTCAAGGAGGACGAATGGCGGGGCCCCTTACCCCTGAACAGGTGGACTTCACTCAGAATCTCGCGGTCGAGCTGACCGAGGGCAACCGCACGCTGGTGCTGGTGATCGCGGCCGTCGCGATCGCGGCACTCGCGGTGGCCGTGGTGCTGGTGCGTCAGGTGCTTGCGGCAGGCGAAGGCACCGACAGCATGAAAAAGATCGCCGCGGCGGTGCAGGAAGGCGCGAATGCCTATCTTGCCCGGCAGTTGCGGACACTCGGCGTTTTCGCCGTGGTCGTGTTCTTCCTGCTCATGCTGCTGCCCGCGGACAACTGGTCACAGCGCCTCGGGCGTTCGGCCTTCTTTCTGATCGGCGCGCTCTTCTCCGCGGCCACCGGCTATATCGGCATGTGGCTCGCGGTGCGTGCCAATGTGCGGGTCGCCGCCGCCGCGCGCGAGGCCACTCCCGCCGAAGGAGAGCCACAGAAAGATCTGACGGCCGTGTCGCACAAGGCCATGAAGATCGCATTCCGTACGGGCGGTGTCGTCGGCATGTTCACGGTGGGGCTCGGTCTGCTGGGCGCCTCCTGCGTGGTGCTGGTGTACGCGGCGGACGCGCCCAAGGTGCTGGAGGGGTTCGGCCTCGGCGCGGCGCTCATCGCCATGTTCATGAGGGTCGGCGGCGGCATCTTCACCAAGGCCGCGGATGTCGGTGCCGACCTGGTCGGCAAGGTCGAACAGGGCATTCCCGAGGACGACCCGCGCAATGCCGCCACCATCGCGGACAACGTGGGCGACAACGTGGGCGACTGCGCGGGCATGGCGGCGGACCTCTTCGAGTCCTATGCCGTGACCCTGGTCGCCGCGCTGATCCTGGGCAAGGCCGCCTTCGGTGACGCGGGTCTCGCCTTCCCGCTGCTCGTCCCCGCCATCGGGGTGCTCACCGCGATGATCGGCATCTTCGCCGTCGCGCCGCGCCGTGCCGACCGCAGCGGTATGACCGCCATCAACCGTGGTTTCTTCATCTCGGCGGTCATCTCGCTGGTCCTGGTGGCCGTGGCGGTGTTCGTGTATCTGCCGTCCGGCTACGCCGACTTGAAGGGCATCGACGACCAGGCCATCAGTGGTCACAGCGGGGACCCGCGCGTCCTCGCGCTCGTCGCCGTGGCCATCGGCATCGTGCTCGCCGCCCTCATCCAGCAGCTCACGGGCTACTTCACGGAGACCACGCGACGGCCGGTGCGGGACATCGGCAAGTCGTCGCTGACGGGGCCGGCCACCGTCGTCCTCGCCGGGATCTCCGTCGGTCTGGAGTCGGCGGTCTACACGGCGTTGCTGATCGGGCTCGGTGTCTACGGGGCGTTCCTGCTCGGCGGCACGTCGATCATGCTGGCCCTGTTCGCTGTCGCACTCGCCGGTACGGGGCTGCTGACGACCGTCGGCGTGATCGTCGCCATGGACACCTTCGGCCCCGTCTCCGACAACGCGCAGGGCATCGCCGAGATGTCCGGTGACGTCACGGGCGCGGGCGCGCAGGTGCTGACCGACCTCGACGCCGTGGGCAACACGACCAAGGCGATCACCAAGGGCATAGCCATCGCCACGGCGGTGCTCGCCGCGTCGGCCCTGTTCGGTTCGTACCGGGACGCGATCGCCACGGCCGTATCGGAGGTACACGCCAAATACGATGAGCAGGGCCTGAATCTGGACATCTCGCAGCCCAACAACCTGGTCGGGCTCATCCTCGGCGCCGCCGTCGTCTTCCTCTTCTCGGGGCTGGCGATCAACGCGGTGTCGCGGTCGGCGGGCGCGGTGGTCTACGAGGTGCGGCGGCAGTTCCGCGAGCACCCCGGGATCATGGACTACAGCGAGAAGCCGGAGTACGGGCGCGTGGTGGACATCTGCACCAAGGACGCGCTGCGCGAACTCGCCACCCCCGGTCTGCTCGCCGTCATGGCCCCCATCGCCGTCGGCTTCGCGCTCGGGGTCGGCGCCCTCGGCTCGTACCTCGCCGGCGCGATCGGCACCGGCACCCTGATGGCGGTGTTCCTGGCCAACTCCGGTGGCGCCTGGGACAACGCCAAGAAGCTGGTCGAGGACGGCCATCACGGCGGCAAGGGCAGTGAGGCGCATGCCGCGACGGTCATCGGAGACACGGTCGGCGACCCCTTCAAGGACACCGCCGGTCCGGCCATCAACCCGCTGCTGAAGGTGATGAACCTGGTGGCGCTGCTGATCGCTCCCGCAGTGGTGAAGTTCTCCTACGGCGACGACCCCAACAGCGGGCTGCGGATCGGTGTCGCGGTGCTCGCCATCGCGGTCATCGTGGTCGCGGTGTACCTCTCCAAGCGGCGCGGAGTCGCCGTGGGCGACGAGGAGAGCCCGGGGCGGGCGGCGAAACCCGCCGATCCGGCGGTGGTGTCCTAAAGACGGCCGGCGGGCGAGGGCCGGGGACGACGGAAGGCGGCGGGCGGCGTGCGCGAGCACGCCGCCCGCCCGTTCACGCTCGTGGCGCGCGGTTCGACCGGGGTGCGGCGAACGCCACGCCGAGTGTGGTGCAAATGGCTTCAAAAGGGGGCGCATGGTGTGCTCGGCTCGGGGGCCGCACGGCTCGGCCGTGTAAGTTCCGGGCCGAGAGCCATCGAAGGGACCAATCCGGTGAACAAGAAGCTTGTGGCTGCACTGTCCGGCGGTGCGGCGCTCGTTATGGCGCTGACCGGTTGCAGCGACAGCGACAACGGTGACAAGAAGCTCGACGACTGGGCCAAGAAGGTCTGCGACCAGATGCAGCCCCAGGTGAAGAAGATCCAGGACGCCAACTCCTCGATCGCCTCCGTCCAGAACGAGGAGGACTCGAAGAAGATCCAGCAGACCGACTCCAAGGCCTTCCAGGCCAACGCCGACGCCTATAAGGCGCTGGGCTCGGCCGTGCAGAACGCGGGCGCGCCGCCCGTCAAGGACGGCGAGACCAGCCAGAAGAACGCCGTCAAGGCGCTCAACGACCTCTCCGCGGCCTACACCAACCTGAAGAAGCGGATGGACGGTCTGGACACCGGGGACAAGGGCAAGTTCGCCGCGGGGCTCAAGGGCATCGCGGGCGACATCGGCAAGCTCAGCAGCCAGAGCGACGAAGCCCTCAAGAAGCTGCAGTCGGGTGACGTCGGTAAGGCGATGGCGAAGCAGCCCGGTTGCCAGAAGACGTCGACCTCGGCCACGCCGACGAAGAAGTAGCCGCACCAGCAGCCACTGGGTAAGCGGCTATCGGCAGACACCGCTCCGACGCACGCGTGGCCCGGCCGGAAAGCAGGAACGGTTCGGGCCCGAAGTGGGCGGGGGACAGCCGCGGTTGGTTCCGCCCGGCGTGACGCCCCGGCAGGGCGCGGCGCCGGGCTTTCGCCTTTTGTCAGTGGTGCCCCCGACAATGGTCCCGTGAGTACGAACCTGCCCGCCGCCTCCGACCGCGCGCGCACCGCCCGGCTGCGCGATGCCCTGCTCGCCGCCGCCTTCACCGCCGACGGCCTGCTCGACCTGCTCGGCGCCCCCGCCTACGCCGCGCTCGCCCGCAGCGAGACCGTTCCCGCCCTGCGCGCCACGCGTGGCGACAGCCCGCTGGAGACGCTGGTCCGGCTCTTCCTGCTGCAGCGGCCGGTCGAGTACGGGCGGGCCGCCGCCGCACTCCCGATGGACGACTGCCTCGCCGACGGCTGGCTGGTCCGCGAGACCGGCGGTCTCGTGCGGGCGACCGTGGACGTCCGTCCGTTCGGCGGCCCCGAGGGGCAGGACTGGTGGATTGTCTCCGACCTCGGCTGCGCGGTCGGCGGCGCCGGCGGCATCGCCGGGGGCGCGGACGGCCCGGACGGGGTCGACCGTTCGGAGCTGGTCCTCGGCGTCGGCGGCGCGTCCACGACCCTCGCCGGGATCACCGTCCGTACGCCCGTGGCGAGCGCCCTCGACCTCGGCACCGGCTCCGGCATCCAGGCGCTGCACGCGGCCCAGCACGCCACCCGGGTCACGGCCACCGACCTCAATCCGCGCGCCCTGCACATGACGCGGCTCACCCTCGCGCTGTCGGGGGCGCCCGAGGCGGATCTGCGCGAGGGCTCGCTGTTCGAGCCGGTCGCCGACGAGACGTACGACCTGATCGTCTCCAACCCGCCCTTCGTGATCTCCCCCGGCGCCCGGCTCACCTACCGCGATGGCGGGATGGGCGGCGACGACCTCTGCCGCACCCTCGTCCAGCAGTCCGCCGCCCGGCTCAACGACGGCGGTTACTGCCAGCTGCTCGCCAACTGGCAGCACGTGGAGGGCGAGGACTGGCGGGAGCGGCTGGCGTCCTGGGTGCCCCGGGGCTGCGACGCGTGGATCGTCCAGCGCGAGGTGCAGGACGTCGCGCAGTACGCCGAGCTGTGGCTGCGTGACGCCGGTGACCACCGCACGGCTCCCGCCGACTACGCGGCCCGCTATGACGCGTGGCTGGACGAATTCGAGGCCCGCAAGACGAAGGGCATCGGATTTGGCTGGATCACGCTGCGCAAATCCGGCTCGGATCGGCCGTCCGTGATGGCGGAGGAGTGGCCGCACCCCGTCGAACAGCCGCTCGGCGCGTCCGTGCGGGCCCACTTCGAGCGGCAGGACTTCCTGCGCGCGCACGACGACGCGTCGCTGCTCGCCGCCCGTTTCAAGCTGGCCGACGAGGTCGTGCAGGAGCAGGTCGGGCTGCCAGGCGCGGAGGACCCGGAGCACGTCGTCCTCCGCCAGAACCGCGGCATGCGCCGGGCGACCAAGGTGGACACGGTCGGCGCGGGCTTCGCGGGCGTGTGCGACGGCTCACTCAGCGCGGGCCGGATCCTGGACGCCATCGCCCAGCTCGTCGGGGAGGACGCGGTGCTGCTGCGCGACCGTACGCCCGACTCGATCCGGCTCCTGGTCGAGCAGGGTTTCCTCACGCCGGTGGGCGACTGAGGGTTGCCTGTGGGGGGAGTGCGGGGTGCCCATAGGGGCTGAGGGATGTCCGTGGGGGCTGATCGGCCGAACGCGCGAGCGCCGGCCGGTCGCCCCGCCGCCGACGGGCGTCCCGCGTCGCCCGGAATGACGGCGTCCCGCATCGCCCGGACTCATGACGTCCCGGGTCGCCCGGACTCATAGGGGGTGGAAAAGGAGGGGGCGGGTTCCCGTCATAGTCGACGGGTTCACGTCACGTTCGCCCGTACGCCTTGTGCGGGTGCCACGCTGCCCGGCATGGAGAGTGCGCCCGCGGGCTTCGCCGGTACGGCCTTCACGCTGTTCGGCGGGGCGCTGCTGTTGTGGACCGGAGCGCGTGCGGTGCTGGGGGCACCTGTGGTGGAGGGGGCGAGCCCACGCGCCGCGGTAGCGCTCTCCCTCCTCTTCGGCGCGGGCGCGCTCGTCACCGGTCTTTGGATGCTGCTCGGCGCCTGAGCCCCTGCCGCGCGGGCCGGGCCGGTTCCGGAGGATGAGGTTCCGCCGGCCCGTCGACACGCAACGCGCCACGAGCCGGTACAGCCGATATAAAACGTGCCGCTTACCGTCGGAAACCCCCGTACGCCCCGCTTTCCACGCGGTCCTTGGGTGGCCTCCGACGCCCCCTTCGCACCGGCGGTGTGCCGGTCCGGGCGGCAGACAGGACGCTTGTCGGGTTACCGTTCGAGTGGCGTTGCGGGCTTTTTCCGTTTGACACGGGGGCGGGATGTACCGTCACACTCCGCAGCGTCACCGCAGCGCCCACACCGAGTGCCGACCGGAAGAAGAGCGAAGTTGTCCCCGACCAGCGAGACCGCACAGGGCGGCCGCCGACTCGTCATCGTCGAGTCGCCTGCCAAGGCGAAGACGATCAAGGGCTACCTCGGCCCCGGATACGTCGTCGAGGCGAGCGTCGGGCACATCCGTGACCTGCCGAACGGGGCCGCCGAGGTCCCGGCCAAGTACAAGGGCGAGCCGTGGGCCCGCCTCGGCGTGAACGTCGACGCCGACTTCCAGCCCATCTATGTCGTCAACCACGACAAGAAGGACCAGGTCAAGAAGCTCAAGGACCTGCTGGCCGAGTCCGACGAACTCTTCCTCGCCACCGATGAGGACCGCGAGGGCGAAGCCATCGCGTGGCACCTCCAGGAAGTTCTCAAGCCCAAGGTCCCGGTCCGCCGGATGGTCTTCCACGAGATCACCAAGGACGCGATCCGCGAGGCCGTGGCCAACCCGCGCGAGCTGAACAAGAAGCTCGTCGACGCCCAGGAGACCCGCCGCATCCTCGACCGCCTCTACGGCTACGAGGTCTCGCCGGTCCTGTGGAAGAAGGTCATGCCCCGGCTGTCCGCCGGCCGGGTGCAGTCCGTGGCGACCCGCCTCGTCGTCGAGCGGGAGCGCGAGCGCATCGCCTTCCGCTCCGCCGAGTACTGGGACCTCACCGGCACCTTCGCGACGGGCCGCGGCGGCGACGCCTCCGACCCCGGCACCTTCGGCGCCCGGCTGACCGCCGTCGATGGCCGCCGCGTCGCCCAGGGCCGTGACTTCGGCTCGACCGGCGTGATCAAGGAGGGCTCCACCGTCCTCCACCTCGACGAGGCGAACGCCCGCGCGCTCGCCGCGGCCCTCGCGGACACTCAGTTCGCCGTCCGGTCCGTCGAGTCCAAGCCGTACCGCCGCTCGCCGTACGCGCCGTTCCGTACGACCACGCTGCAGCAGGAGGCCTCGCGCAAGCTGGGCTTCGGTGCGAAGGCGACCATGCAGGTCGCCCAGAAGCTGTACGAAAACGGCTTCATCACCTATATGCGTACGGACTCCACCACCCTCTCCGAGACGGCCGTCCAGGCCGCCCGGGCGCAGGTCACGCAGCTGTACGGCGCCGACTACCTGCCGGAGAAGCCGCGCACGTACGCCGGCAAGGTCAAGAACGCGCAGGAGGCCCACGAGGCGATCCGGCCGTCGGGCGATCGTTTCCGCACACCCGCCGAGACGGGCCTGACCGGTGACCAGTTCCGCCTGTACGAGCTGATCTGGAAGCGGACCGTCGCCTCCCAGATGAAGGACGCGGTCGGCAACTCCGTCACCGTCAAGATCGCCGGTCGCGCGAGCGACGGCCGGGACGCCGAGTTCAGCGCGTCCGGCAAGACGATCACCTTCCACGGCTTCATGAAGGCCTACGTCGAAGGCGCCGACGACCCGAACGCCGAGCTGGACGACCGCGAGCGCCGGCTCCCGCAGGTCACCGAGGGCGACCCGCTGACCGCCGAGGAGATCTCCGCCGACGGTCACGCGACCAAGCCCCCGGCCCGCTACACCGAGGCCTCGCTGGTCAAGGAGCTCGAAGAGCGCGAGATCGGCCGCCCGTCGACCTACGCGTCGATCATCGGCACGATCCTCGACCGCGGCTACGTCTTCAAGAAGGGCACGGCGCTCGTCCCGTCCTTCCTTTCGTTCGCCGTCGTCAACCTGCTGGAGAAGCACTTCGGCCGGCTGGTCGACTACGACTTCACTGCCTCCATGGAGGACGACCTCGACCGCATCGCCCGCGGCGAGGCCCAGGCCGTGCCGTGGCTGCGCCGCTTCTACTTCGGTTCCGAGGGCGGGACGGAAGAGACCCACGTCGCTTCCGCCGCCGACGCCGGCAACGGCGACGGTGACCATCTCGGCGGCCTCAAGGAGCTGGTCACCGACCTCGGCGCGATCGACGCCCGCGAGGTGTCCTCGTTCCCTGTCGGCGAGGGCATCGTGCTGCGCGTCGGCCGCTACGGCCCGTACGTGGAGCGCGGCGAGAAGGACTCCGAGGGCCACCAGCGCGCCGACGTGCCGGAGGACCTGGCGCCGGACGAGCTGACCGTGGCGTACGCCGAGGAGCTCCTCGCCAAGCCGAGCGGCGATTTCGAGCTGGGCACCGACCCGGTCAGCGGGCACCCGATCATCGCCCGCGACGGCCGCTACGGCCCGTACGTGACCGAGGTCCTGCCCGAGGGCACCCCGAAGACCGGCAAGAACGCCATCAAGCCGCGCACCGCGTCGCTCTTCAAGACCATGACCCTCGACACGGTCACCCTCGACGACGCCCTCAAGCTGATGTCGCTGCCGCGCGTCGTCGGCGAGGACGCCGAAGGCGTGGAGATCACCGCGCAGAACGGCCGCTACGGCCCGTACCTCAAGAAGGGCACGGACTCGCGGTCGCTGGAGACCGAGGACCAGCTCTTCACGATCACCCTCGACGAGGCCCTCGCCATCTACGCCCAGCCCAAGCAGCGCGGGCGGGCCGCGGCCAAGCCGCCGCTGAAGGAGCTGGGCACCGACCCGGTCAGCGAGCGTCCGGTCGTGGTCAAGGACGGCCGTTTCGGCCCGTACGTGACCGACGGCGAGACCAACGCCACGCTGCGCCGTGACGACGACGTCGAGACGATCACGCCGGAGCGCGGCTACGAGCTCCTCGCGGAGAAGCGCGCCAAGGGCCCGGCCAAGAAGACGGCCAAGAAGGCCCCGGCGAAGAAGACGACGGCCAAGAAGACGACGACGGCCAAGAAGACCGCCGCGAAGAAGACGGCCGCCAAGAAGACCACGACGACGAAGAAGACGACGACGGCCAAGAAGGCCACGACGAAGAAGGCCGCGGCGAAGAAGACCACCGCTGCCGCTTCGGCGGGGTCGGCTTCGGACGAGTAGCCCGAGTGGGCTGGTTGTGGCTGAGTTCAGCCACAACCAGCCCGTCCGGCGTTTGAGGACACCGCCGCGCACCGGTGGTGCGGACGGCACGGGCCCGCTGCCCGACACATCCGCCGGTAGGGCACCGGTGGGGTCAACGCGAAGCCCGGTCATCGCCCGGTCATATGGGTGCCTTCGGGCAGAGGATTGTGATTCGGTCAGTCCGGATAGGCTGGCAGGATGACGCGAGCCGAGCAGCCAACAGTGGTGACCCCCACATCCGGCGCCCTAGCCGCGGATTCCCGCGAGCGCGCCGTACGGGCCCTGCTGCGCTTCCCGCCGCTCCGGCGGTTGTGGCGCGCCCAGGCCCTCGGCGGGATCGGGGACTCCCTCGCCCTCCTCGTCCTGATGCTGCTGTCGCTCCAAGCGGCGGTCGCGGCGGGTTCGTTCGGGGGCGGCTACCGAGGCGCCGCATTCGCCGTCGCGGCGGTCCTCGGCGCGCGGTTGCTCGCGACCCTGCTCTTCGGCGCGGTCCTGCTCGGCCCGCTCTCCTCCCTCATCGCCCCGGCCGGTCCCCTCGACCGCCGCTGGACCATGATCGGCGCGGACGGGGTGCGGCTCGCGCTGCTCGCCGTCGCACCGCTGTGGATCGACTGGACCGAGGGCCGGGCGCTGGGCTGCCTGCTCGTCTCGGCCTTCGTCGTCGGCGTCGCCGAGCGCTTCTGGACCGTCGCCCGGGAGAGCGCGGCCCCCGCGCTGCTGCCCGCACCGCCCGCAGAAGGCGCGGCCGTGCGGCCGCTGCCGGACCACTGTGACGCCCTGCGGCGGCTCTCCATCCGTACGAACTTCGTCGCCCTGCCCGTCGCCGCCGCCGTGCTCGTCGTCGTCACGCTCGTCGGCAATCTGCTCGGCTCGGGGATCGACTGGTTCCATCTGCACCAGGCGGCCCTCGGCTCGTTCGTCGCGGCCGGGCTGTTCGCGACCTCGATCGCGCTCCTCCAGGCCCTCGAACTCCCCGCCACGCAGACGCCCCGCACGCGCTCCCCGCTCGAGGGGCTGCGCCGCCCCAAGACCGCCCAGGGCCCCGACAAGGGCCGCACGGGCGCGATCCCGGTGCTCGTCCCGGCCTGCGCGGCCGTCGCGGGCGCGATCGCCGCGGCCGTCGGCGTCGCCACCCTCCAGGCCGTCGACCTCGGCGGGGGCCCGGTCGGCTTCGCGCTGCTCGTCCTCGCGCTCGGCGGCGGCCCGGTCATCGGCATCCGCACGGCCCGCAAGGTGCTGCCCGGCTTCTCGCGCCGCCGCCTGCTGGTGCTGGCGATCGCGATGACGGGCGTGGCGCTGCTGGCCGCCGGCCTCGTGCCCGACCCGACAACGGTGCTGCTGCTCGTCCTGCTCGCGGGGGTGTCCGCCGGCGTCGCCGCCAACACCGGCCACTCCCTGCTCGACCAGGAGACCGAGGAGGCCCGCCGGGCCCGCACGACCGAGCATCTGCACGCCGTCGTCCGCGTCGCCGTCGCGCTGAGTGCGGTCGTGGCGCCCCTGCTCGCGGCGGCCATCGGGCCGCACCGGCTGGCCAGCGGCAGCTTCGTCTTCGCACACGGCGGGGCGGCCTTCACGCTGATGCTCGTCGGCGCCCTGCTGCTGCCCGTGGCCGCGCTGGTGCTCGGCAAGATCGACGACCGGGACGGGGTGCCGTTCCGGCGCGACCTGCTGGATGTGGTGCGCGGTGGCGACCCGGACCGGACGCCCTCGGGCACCGGCTTCTTCATCGCCTTCGAGGGCGGCGACGGCGCGGGCAAGTCGACTCAGGTCGAGGCGGTCGCCGAGTGGATCCGCGGCAAGGGCCACGAGGTGGTCGTCACCCGTGAACCCGGCGCCACGTCGATTGGCAAGCGGCTGCGCGCGATCCTCCTCGACGTCTCGTCGGCGGGCCTGTCGGACCGCTCCGAGGCCCTGATGTACGCGGCCGACCGCGCCGAGCACGTCGCCTCCGTCGTCCGGCCCGCCCTGGAGCGCGGCGCGGTCGTCATCTCCGACCGCTACATCGACTCCTCCGTCGCCTACCAGGGCGCCGGGCGCGACCTCTCGCCGACCGAGATCGCCCGTATCTCGCGGTGGGCCACGAACGGGCTGGTGCCGAACCTGACGGTCCTGCTGGACGTCTCGCCGGAGACCGCCCGCGAACGCTTCACCGAGGCCCCGGACCGGCTGGAGTCGGAGCCGATGGAGTTCCACCAGCGGGTACGGACCGGGTTCCTGACCCTCGCCGCCGCCGACCCGGCGCGCTACCTGGTCATCGACGCGGGCCAGGAGCCCGCGGCCATCTCCACCGTCGTACGCCACCGCCTCGACCAGGTGCTGCCCCTCTCCGAGGCCGAGATCAAGGCCCTGGAGGCGGCGCGGAAGGCGGCGGAGGAGGAAGCCCGCCGCAAGGCCGAGGAAGAGGCCGCCCGCAAGGCGGAGGAGGAGCGGCTGGAGCGCGAGCGCCAGGCCCAGCTCGCCAAGCTCCGTGCCGAGGAGGAGGAGCGGCAGCGCCGCGAGCGGGCGGAAGAGGAAGAGCGCAAGCGCCGCGAGCTGGAAGAGGCCCGGCGGCGCGAGGAAGAGCGCCTGGCCGAAGAGGCCCGTCAGGCGGAAGAGGAAGCCCGACGACAGGCGGAGGAGGAGCGCAAGCGCCGCGAGGCGGAGGAGCGCGCCCACGCCGCCGAGCAGGAGCGGCTGCGCAAGCAGGCCG
This sequence comes from Streptomyces sp. NPDC033229, assembly GCF_055576875.1. NCBI lineage: Bacteria > Bacillati > Actinomycetota > Actinomycetes > Kitasatosporales > Streptomycetaceae > Streptomyces > Streptomyces sp. NPDC033229. The sequence goes on from NZ_JBVIQR010000004.1 coordinate 121,133, forward strand.
AGGAAGAGGCACGACTGCGCGCGGAGGCCGCGGAACGGCGCCTGGAGAAGCAGCGCAAGGCGGAAGAGGCGCTGCTGAGGGCCGAGCAGGCGCGGATCGCCGAGCAGGAACGGGCGGCGGAGCGGGAGCGGCTGGCCGAGGAGGAGCGCGCGGCCGAGCGGGCCCGGGTCGCCGAGCAGGAGCGTTTGGCCGAGCAGGCCAGGGTCGCCGAGCAGGCTCGCCTGGCCGAGCAGGCGCGAGTGGCGGCTGAGGCCAAGGCCGCGGCCGACGCGGCGGCCGAGGCCGAGGCCGCGCGGCTCGCGGCGGAGGCTGCCGCGGCATCCGAGGCGGATCGTTCCGGGGCCGATGATTCCGAGGCTCCGACGGTCGAGCGGCCGGCGTTCCGGCCGTCCGACGCGCGCAAGGGCGCGGGCGCACGCCGGAACGCGGACGCGCGGCGTGCCTCGGACGAGACGCAGACCGTTCGGACGCCGACGGTCCGTCCCGCCGACCCGCGTGACCAGGACTGGACGCGGAACGCCGATACGGCGGTGATGCCGACTGTCCCGCCCGTACCTCCCGTTCCTCCTGTACCGCCCACCACTCCGCCCTCGGCGAGCGATGGCGGGCCGGACGACCAGCGGATCACGTGGGGCGTGGGGGAACGCGGCGGGCGAGCCGCCGGTAAGGCCAACCCCAAGCCGGGGCCCGAGTCGGAGTCCGAGGAGACCGCGGTCCTTCCGCAGCCCGACGCCGACGCCACCCCGCCGAAGCCGTCCGTACCGCCCGGCGCGATGGACGACACGGCGGTGCTGCCGCCCGTGAAGCCCGAGGCCGAGCGGCGCGAGCGGTCCGGCAGGGGCGAGCGATCCGACAGGTCTGCGCGGTCCGCGCGCCCTGAGCGCGTCGAGCGCCCGGCGGACCCGGCGGACCGGGTGCCGACGTGGCTCTTCCGGTCCGAGGACGACGAGCGGGGCCAGGCCCCGGCGGAATCGGACAGCGAGCGTACGCGCGAACTGCCGCAGGTCGGCGAGGGCGGCGCGCAGCGGGGCGGCGACTCGGACGGTCGCGCGGAGCCCACGCGTACGGACCACCGGCGCCCGGGGTGGGCCGGCCGGACTCCGAAGAAGGACGCCCCCACTCTCGCGGACGAGCTCTTCGGTGACCGTGCCGAGGAGGACGAGGGCCGTCGTCGGCGCAAGGGCAGGTGAGACGGGGGCAGTCGGCCGGTGGGTGAGCCCGCTGCGGCGTGGCGCCGCCGGTGGGCCGGTCACGGCTGCCCGGCCGACGCGGGGATCGTTGTCAGTGCCGTGTCCCACAATGGGTAACCGCAGGACCAACAGCGCGGAGGACAGCCATGGCGGTGTGGGACGACCTGGTCGGCCAGGACCGAGTGCAGGAGCAGCTCGCCGCTGCCGCGCGGGACGCGGACGCGCTCGTCACGAGCGTCGCGTCGGCCTCCGCCATGTCCCCGGCGCCCGCCCCCGCGAGCGGTGGCGGTTCCATGACGCACGCGTGGCTGTTCACCGGCCCTCCGGGTTCGGGCCGGTCCACCGCGGCCCGGGCCTTCGCCGCGGCGCTCCAGTGCGTCAGCCCCGACCGGGCATTCAACGGCCCCGGCTGCGGCTTCTGCGACGGCTGCCACACCTCGCTCGTGGGGACGCACGCGGACGTCGAGATCGTCCGTACGGATCAGCTGTCGATCGGCGTCAAGGAAACCCGTGACCTGGTCCGCCGGGCCCAGCTGTCGCCCGCCACCGGCCGCTGGCAGGTGATCGTCCTGGAGGACGCGGACCGGCTGACCGAGGGCGCGGGCAATGTCCTCCTCAAGGCGGTGGAGGAGCCCGCTCCGCGCACGGTGTGGCTGCTGTGCGCGCCGTCCTTGGAGGACGTGCTGCCGACGATCCGTTCCCGCTGCCGCCTGCTGACCCTGCGCACCCCGCCGCCCGCGGCGGTGGCCGACCTCCTGGTCCGCCGCGACGGCATCGAGCCCGAGCTGGCCACGCAGGCGGCCCGCGCCACCCAGGGCCACATCGGCAGGGCCCGCCGGCTCGCCACGGACGAGCGGGCCCGTGCCCGTCGTGCCGCGGTCCTCAAGCTGCCGCTGCGCGTGGACGATATCGGCGGTTGCCTCAAGGCCGCGCAGGAGCTGATCGACGCGGCGGGGGAGGACGCGAAGCAGGTCGCCGAGGAGGTCGACACCAAGGAGACCGAGGAGCTGCGTGCGGCTCTCGGCGCCGCCGCCGGCACCGGAGGCCGGCTCCCGCGCGGCACGGCCGGCGCGATGAAGGAGCTCCAGGACCGGCAGAAGCGCCGCGCCACCCGGACGCAGCGCGACAGCCTCGATCTCGCCTTGATCGATCTGACCGGTTTCTACCGCGATGTGCTGGCACTCCAGCTCGGCTCCCGTGTCGAGATCGCCAATATCGACGCGCGGGACGCGCTGGAGCGCATAGCGTCGGCCTCCAGGCCGGAGCGGACGCTGCGGCGCATCGAGGCGATCATCGAGTGCCGCCGCGCACTCGACAGGAACGTGTCGCCGCTGCTGGCGGTCGAGGCGATGACGGTGGCGCTGCGGGCGGGGTGAGGGCCGGGAGCCGGGTTCCGTAGGGGCGGTTCGGCAGGGGTCGGGCAAGGCGTACGGCATTCGGCGGCTGATCGCTCCGTACTGGCGCGTACCTCACTCGTACGAGGACTAGTAGGCCTGGGGATCAGCCAACTTGGGCATTCCTGCGGATACGCTCCGTATGCCTGCAATGGCCCTGCGTATGGCCTGTGCGTACCTGTCCACCCGCCCCCACCCCGAGGGAACAGCTTTGGACACCAGCCGTCTGCTCCGCACCTCCTCCACCGTCGTCGTGACGGCGGCCCTGCTGATCTCCGGATGCGCTTCGGGGACCGCGACGCCGAGGGCGGCCGCGTCGGCGAGATCGCAGGGCCCGGCGGATGTGGGGGACGACGCCGGCGGCGCGGCGCAGCGGTTCGCGCCGCTACCCACCGAGCTGCCCGTCGATCTCCGGCCGTATTACGCGCAGAAGCTCACCTGGCGTTCCTGCGCGGGCGACCGCTTCGAGTGCGCCACGCTGCGGGCCCCGCTGGACTACGACCGGCCCCGGGCGGGCGGCGACCTCAAGCTCGCGGTCTCCCGCAAGAAGGCCACCGGCCCCGGCAAGCGGCTGGGCTCCCTGCTGGTCAACCCCGGCGGCCCGGGCGGTTCGGCCGTCGGCTACCTCCAGGGGTACGCGGGCACCCGCTACCCGGCCGCCGTCCGTGCCCGGTACGACATGATCGCGGTGGATCCGCGCGGCGTGGCCGGCAGCGAGCCCGTCACCTGCCTGTCCGACGCGGAAATGGACGCGTACACCCGGGTCGACATGAGTCCGGACAGCCCGTCGGAGGTCAGCGAACTCACGGACGCTTACGCGGCCTTCGCCGACGGTTGCGCCAAACGCTCCGGCAAGGTCCTCGGCCATGTCTCGACCGTCGAGGCGGCCCGCGACATGGACGTCCTGCGCGCCGCCCTGGGCGACGACAAGCTCCACTACGTCGGCGCCTCGTACGGCACCTTCCTCGGAGCCACCTACGCCGGACTCTTCCCGTCCCGCGTCGGCCGCCTCGTGCTCGACGGCGCGCTGGACCCCTCCCTCGACGCCCGGCGGGTGAACCGCGACCAGACGGCCGGCTTCCAGACCGCCTTCGAGTCCTTCGCGAAGGACTGCGTCGGGCGTACGGACTGCCCCCTGGGCACCGGGAGCACCGCCGCCGCCGGTGACCGCCTCAAGGCCCTCTTCAAGCAGATCGACACGCACCCCCTGCCGACGGGTACCTCGCGCGACCTCACCGAGAGCCTTGCCACCACGGGTGTGATCTCGGCCATGTACGACGAGCGCGCCTGGCCCCTCCTCCGCGCCGCCTTGCGCTCCGCCCGGAGCAACGAAGGCGGCCCGCTGCTCAAGCTCTCGGACGCCTACTACGAGCGTGATCAGCGCGGTTCCTACGCCAACCTCATGTACGCGAACTCGGCCGTCAACTGCCTGGACCTCCCCCCTGCCTTCCGCAGCCCGGCCGAGGTGCACAGCGCCGTCGACGACTTCACGAAGGCATCCCCGGTCTTCGGCGAGAGCCTCGCCTGGGCGGCTCTGAGCTGCGCTTACTGGTCCCTGCCCGCCACCGGCCACCCCCACCGCATCGAGGCCCAGGGCGCCGCCCCCATCCTCGTCGTCGGTACCACCCGCGACCCCGCCACCCCCTACGCCTGGGCCCGCGCCCTCGCCTCCCAGCTCTCCTCGGGCCACCTCCTCACCTACGAGGGCGACGGCCACACGGCCTACACCCGGGGCAGCGACTGCGTCGACACGACGATCAACGACTACCTCCTCACCACCACCCCTCCCCCCGCCGCCCGGAAGTGCACCTGACCTGCGCTTCCCCCTCCCACCTACGCGGTACGGAGCACCCCTGGAAACTGTGTAGACTAGGCCGCGCTGCTGATGCCGCTCCGGCGCTCGGCAGCTTGCCGCCTTAGCTCAGTTGGCCAGAGCAACGCACTCGTAATGCGTAGGTCTCGGGTTCGAATCCCGAAGGCGGCTCTGTGGAAGCCCCAGGACTCACTCGCCGTGACCTGGGGCTTTTGCTTTTAACGGATGCGGCGCCGACGTCGGGCACGGGCCGTCTTGCTGTCCACGGTCTCAGTTCTGGTCTCAGTTCCGGTCTCGGTGGGCCCCTCATCGGTGGCCGGGCCTGTAAGGGCGAAGAACTCGCCCATGCGCCGCATCGCCTCCTTCGACAGGTCAGACCTGCCCTTCACATACCGCCGGGTCTGGCTGATCTGGGTGTGCCGAAGGATCTCCATGATGGTGGGCATGTCGACGCCGAGTTCGTTCAGGATCGTGCCGGCCGTGTGGCGGCTTCCGTCGTAGAGACGACGGTCGTCGATCCCGGCTTCTGCGAGCAGCTCCTTGAACTCCTCGTAGTCGGCGCGCGGGTCGAGCGGGCGTCCGTCCGGCCGTGAGAACACGACGCCGTGTTCCTGCCACAGCTCGCCGGCTGCGGCTCGCATCTCTTCCTGCGTAGCCCTGTGGTCGTGCAGGAACGGGACGAACACGGGGGGGATCGGGACGGCGTTCCGGCTCTTCTTGGTCTTGGGCCGAGTGAAGACGAGGCCGCCCTCCTTGCGCTCGGGACAGGCACTCGCGTGTCTCGTGCACGCCTTGGTGCATGGCTTCGGGCAGCCGCGCTTGTAGCCCTTGTGCGTGGTGCAGCCCGGCGGACAGGGACCGAAGCGATGGAGGCGCGCGCCGCAGGCGTGCGGCTCCCCGCAGCCATGGCGCCACGTGAGGCGCTGGAGCTGCCACTCAGGGTGGAACAGCTCCGCCTCCAGGTCTACGTACGGCCAGCGCAGACCGAGGGTCTCACCCTGCCGAAACCCCATGCCGACGCCCACGATCCACCGCATGAAGGTGGGCCGCTTCGCGGCAGCTTCGAGGAATGCCTTGGCCTCCTCCTTGGTGAACGGGTTGGCCTCCGTCTCGTCGACGCTCGGGGGATCCACGAGCGTGGCGACGTTCTCCCCGACAAGGCGGCGCCGATGGGCAATTTTCAGAGCGCGGGACAGGATGCGGTGCACCTTGACCACGTGAGATGGGGCATGCCCGGCATCGAGCAGTGCCCGGTACATCCGCTCCAGATGCTCCGGCTGCAACTTGTCGATCCGGTGCTGACCGACGCCCGGGATGATGTCGTTGCGGGTTTTGGACCAGTAGTCGTCCAGAGAGCGCGGCTTGAGCGTCAGACTCGCGATGTCAGTGAGGTAGGTCTCCATCCACTTCGCGACGGTCGGCTTCCGGCCCGCAGCGGGCGCGCGGCCCTGGTCGCGCTGACGCTCCAAATCCCGCACCCTGCGCTTGATCTCGGTCTCGGTCTTGGCGCGGCGATGACGGCGATCGGGACTTCCGTCGTTCTTCACGCCCATCGTGACGCGGCCGTGCCACCAACCGTCGGTGCCGAAGTAGATGGACGACTCCAGATTGGGCTTGCGTGGGCTCATGCGCTCCTCCATGCGAGAGGCGCCCCAAGCAGGATGCTCGGGGCGCCTCGGCGGTGCTCAGGTCAGTTGGGTAGCGGGGCGAGGTTCGCGACGTACGCCTCCAGGTCGCACCGTCGAATGCGCCGAGAACGCCCACGCTTCACGTACTTCAACGCGCCCTCCTCCATCAGCTCGTAGACGGTGGAGCGGCCGAACCGCAGCACGTCTGCGGCTTCCTTGACGGTGTACTGCAACTGATCCGAGGGCCGTGGCGAGGTGTTCATTGAGGGGCCTCCTAGGCGGGGACTCTCGGGTGCCGTGGTCTGTACTGTCCGAAGCGTGGATTTCTGCGTCATTGCGTCACCCCCGTCATTTGGGGGTTTGACCTGCGGGTTTTTGGTGACGTAGGCCGCCCGGGGTGTGTCACAGGGACGGGGCGGTCTCTGTCACCTGTGACGCTGGTGACGCCGGATGACGCGAGTTCGGGCCGTCTGCGTCACTGCTGTTGCCGGTGGTCAGGGGCGGTCTTGTGGCCGGTGGTGACGCGGGTGACGCAGCGTCTCTCTTCTTAGGACAAGAAGGGGTGTCTGTGGTGGTGCGGTGCCCCAAGGCGTGAAGAAGGAGCCGCTCCGCGGCGCGCCTTGCGCAGGGCGGCAAGCCGCCGGAACAGCAAGAGGAGCACCCCGGGCGGGGCGTGCTCCTCTTGCTTGTTCGGGTGGGTCAGAACGCCGCTTCCTGTTGGGGCGGGGGCGGAGCGGTGGGCCGGGTCATCTCGATGTAGCGGGCGGCACTGGTGCGGCCCCAGTCGATGAGGACGCCGCGTGCGGCGAGGGTCGGTTGGAGTCGTTTGAGGCGGTCGGAGAGGACTTTGCCGGTGGTGGGCCAGCCCTTGGGCAGGGGACGGCACTCCTCCCCGCTGTAGAGGCCGGTGAGGCAGTGCAGCCACTCGGCCGACGTCATCCGCACCTCTGCGCCGGCGTCGAGGCCGGCGGCGTGCTGCAGAACGGTCTGGGCGAGAAGGTCACCCTCGATGACATCGTCATTGAGGTCGTCCAGGCTGGCCCGGTAGGCGCTCAGCGCACCGAGACCGGTCGCCGCATCGAGCTGCGCGCACAGGTGCGCGAAGTCCGCCATGCGCAGGTCGGCCGGGCTGACCGCGTCAGCGGCGCGAACCTTGACGGTGAGATCGAGGAGGGAGCCGAGCACAACCGGCAGGATCTCTTCGTACTCCGCCCAAAGCTCCGCTTCGGTCCGCCGAACACGGGGCCGCTCCAGACGGAGCGGGAGCAGGCGTTCGGCGAGGTCGGGCCGGATGACGCCGACGTCGATGCCGGTCAGGAGCAGGGGGCGACGGTAGCGGGCCCGTACGACGTCGCCGTCGGTGTATAGGGCCCGCTTGACGGTCTCGGCCCCCGTCACGATGCAGCACATGGCATCCGACAGGTCCGGGGCGAGGTGGGAGAGGTTATCGAGCGCGGTGACCCACCCGGCGGCCACGGCCGCGATCAGGTTCTCCTCATCTCGCGGCGCCCGGCGTAGGTCGCCGCTCATGCCCTCGATGATCCGTACGAGCATCCGGCCGCCGGTGGACTTGCCCGCGCCCTGGGGGCCGGTGAGGAAGGGGGCGGGGACGGGCACGGACGGTCCGAGACAGCCGATGAGCCAGGCGATGGCCAGGCACTCGGTTGCCGCGTTGGCGAAGTTGCACAGCCTTAGGAGGAGGTCGATGCTTTTGCCGTCGGTGTCCTTGGCGGGCAGGGGGAGTTCGCCGGTGAGTTGGGTGCGCCGCCAGCACACTTCCTGCGGGTCGGGGGTGGTGATGTCCCAGCCGGTGGGGTGGATGCGGACGGACTGTCCGTCGTTGCGGCCCAGGTCGAGCCACGTGGCGCCGTCGAATCCGGGGGCGACCCGGATGTGTACGGGCTGCACCGGCTGGCTCATGGCAAGTGCTTCGATCAAGTCCAACGCCTCCTTGAGGGCGGTCCCGGTGAACACGCCGCGCCCGTCGGCGTAGAGGCCGACCATGAGTTCCTGGCGGTGGCTTCCCGAGGTGCCCTGGGAGCGGATCGGGCGGGCCACGGGGTGGCCGTTCTTCTGGGCGTACACCGCGCCGTCGGCGGTGCGGAAGTACCGGAAATTCTGCTGTGCGTAGCCGGTGATGATCTCGCGGGCCGGGGTCTTCTCGTCGTCGGACACGGCTACACCCCCAGTGTGCTGCGGGCGTTGGTCCACGCGTCGGTGCAGTGCCGCGGGGATTCCCCCTTGGCCTGCGCGGCCGTGAACAGCCGCGTCACGTGGGCATCGGTGAGGCAGCCGCACCGGCCGTGCGTGGCCAGCACGGCGAGGAAGGTGCGGTACACCGTCGTGTGGACCGCGCTACGGGCCTCGGTGATGCGCTGCTCGGCCATGCAGATGCCGCGCTCGAGGTAGGCGGGCGTGCGGTGGCGGCACTCCCCGCCACCGATCGGTGCGGGCACGGTGCTGGCCTGCGGCGCAGGCCGACCCGTGGAGGCGCCTCTCCTGGCCAGCGCGCGGACGACCGCCGGCAATGCCGAAATGGTGCCGGTGCCCTGCCCGCGCCATCGCACGTAGGCCATCGTGGACTTGATGTCGACACCATCGCGGACGGCGTTCGCAGAGCGCATGGTGCCCTGGTAGATCCAGTGCTCCCCGCGTGTCGTGGCCACCGTCCGGGTGGGCGGCAGGGTCTCGTGTGCCCATGCGACGGCCGCCGGGGTGTCGAGGTCGACCACGGTCAGCCCGGCCCCGGCGGGGTGGTAGGCGACGGCCACGGCCTGTCGCCACACCGGTGCCCATGCCGGGGAGGTGAGGACGCGGGGGTCGGTGGTGGCGGCTGCCCAGGCGTGGCAGACGGCGGGGCACTGGCAGGTGCCCGCGTTCTTCATGTTCGGCCGGCCGCCGCAGACGTTCCTGGCACACCCGCGGCAATTGCCGAACGGCACCTTTCCTTCCCGTAGAGGCAGCACCGGCACACCGGCCCCGGCCAGCTCCAGCGCGGTGTTCAACAGCTCGTTCATGCGGCGGCCCTCCCACAGGTGGCCAGGTACTGGGTGGCGATCCATTGGGTGTAGGCGGGCGGGATCGCCTCGGCGATCTCCTTCCGGACGTCCGTCCAGTCGATGCCCATCGCGGTCTGCCATTCCGTGACGGTGCCCTTGCCGCCGCCGTCGCCGTAGACGGGGTAGTAGGGGCCGTCGTAGTACCGGCCGTGCCGGTAGCCGCGGGTACGGCCCCGGTGCGGGAGATGAACGGGCGAGGTGAACGACCAGCCGGACGTCTCGAACTTGCGGTGCCGAGTGACGCCGAGGCCGAACATCTCGCCGCACAGGACGAAGTCGCGGCGGATCGGGGCGGGCATGACGTTCTCGATCACCCACGGCCGCCCGATGGACTCCATCGCTGCCCGGCCGGCGGGGATGAGGTCCGGGTATTCCCGGCCCTTGTTCGTGCCCTTGGTCAGCGCGGTGTGGTGCTGGCAGGGCCACGAGGAGTGGATGAAGTCGAAGTCCGCGCCGTGCTCGCGCACGAACTCCACCGCGTCGGCCTGCACGAAGGGGAAGGGGTAGTTCGGCTGCGGCGCGATGTCGACACCGAGGACATCGAACCCGGCCCGGTGATAACCGACCGCAGCGCCGCCGGCACCGCAGCACGCGTCCAGAACTCGCGGGCGGGATCGTCGTAGGAGGGCGTGTTGGGTCATGCTGGGGTTCTCCTGTTCCTTCGGGAACGGTGCAGAACCGGGGCGGTCGCGCTTCTTTGGCGAGAGGGAGCGGCCGCCCCGGGAACAGCTACTGGTCGGCGTGCCAGCGGATGTACTGCTGGCGGACGTAGTCGCGTGGGTCGCTAATGGACTCGGTGTCGTCCAGGTCCATCAGTCGCAAGGCCGCTTCGGTCGCGGCCTCATTCGCGTCACTGGGAAGCCCGTCGGTGTCGTGCGTGAGGGCGATGCGGTCCAGGACCGCTGCTTTACGGAGCCAGAACTCCCGCCCCATCCGGGTGCCGAACGGCCTGTTGGCTGCCTGCTTGGCGACCCATCCGATCTCGCTGACGATGCTCGGGGCCGTGGCGTACGCGGCGTCCGGTGTCGGCCGCCCCCCGTTCTCGGGGCGGTGGTCGGCGGTGATGTACAGGCGGGTGCGGGTGCCGCAGCGGGTGGGCTGCGGGCGTACGGGCCTGGTGGTGAAGGCCCGGGACAGAGCCCGGATGACCTGGGGGGCGTCCGGGGTGTCGCAGATGACGCGGATCTTGAACATGGTTCGCCTCTCGGCTCGGGGTTAGAACGGCGGTTCGTCGGAGTAGGCGCCCTGTCGGCGGCGGCGCGCCGTGAGGAGTCGTCGGGCCCAGCGCGGGGGGTTGGGGAGCCAAATCCATGCGAGGGGCAGGAAAGGGGCGCAGTCGCAGTCGTCGTAGTCCGGTTCGTCCGCGCCGGGGATGCCGCTCATCACTTGGCCGCTGCCGTCGCAGTTGGTGCAGTGCGGGTCGGGCAGTCGGTGGAGGGCCAGAATCGGGCGGGGGCCGGTCTCGCGGCCGTTGCGGTTGTGCGAGATCCACAGAGACCAGTAGCGGAGCTCAAGGCGGTGCCGGGCGAGTAAGCGGCGGTACATGCGGTAGCCGTCCTTTCAGCCGTGGAAGCGGTTGCGCTTGAAGATGGCTTTGCGGATGTTGACCGTGGTGGCGCCGCCCTTGGGGTTGTGGCTGAGGATCTGGACGGCGATCCAGCCGCCGAAGATGACGGCGGCAAGGATGATCAGTTGGTGGATGAAGGCTGCGAGGGCGGCGATGAACGTGGTGAGCAGGACCAGCCCGCCGCACACGGCGCCGAATCCGATGCCGCCCAGGGCGACGTTTACCGCCGTGCGGGAGATGGCCGGGCGGTGCTCCGAAGGCGCCGTCACCGGGACGGGTGCCGGGGTCAGGGCGTAGCCGGTGATGATCCGGCCGTCGGGCAGGACGATGCTCTGCACCGCCGGGGCGCCGCCCGTCACCGTGGGCATGAGGTGTGCGGTCTGGGCGGGGACGAGTGGGGTCGGGTGGTGGACTTCCACGGCCGTTTCGTACCGGCCGTGCCGGGGCTCCGTAGGGCTCATGCGCGGTGTCCTTCCGGTGAGTTCGTAGGCGGTTCAGGGAGGCGCGGGCAGGGGCTGAGGGAGGCGCTCTGGGCCCGTTTTCCATGGGGTTCGCGGGGCGCCTCCCTGCCTCCCTGGCAGGTCATCTGTGCTGGTCAGGGCCAGGGAGGCGGGGCAGGGAGGGGCTCAGGGAGTTCTCCCTGTCTCCCTGCGCCGGCCCCCGCCCGCTCCCTCTACTCCGCGCGGGCTTCCGCGCCGTCGGCGTCGCGTTCGGCGAGGGCCGTGGTGAGACGGTCGCGACCGATGACCATGCGGCCGTCGGACTTGTATGCCTCCGCGCCGGTGCCCTCCAGCACGCGCTTGAGATCAGCGAACGTCCACTGCCCGTACGTGCCGGGGTTGTGGACGGCCAGGCGTTGGAGGACGTCCTGGGTGAGCACGCGCGGGGCGGTGCCGACCACGTGGGCGATGTCGGTGAGCGGATCGATGGGCTCGTCCGTGGTCACCGTGGTCAGGGTCGTGACGCCGGAGCGCATGGCCTTGGCCCGGTCGGCGATTTCGGTTGCTTGGTCGCCGTCGATGTAGTGCGTGCGGATCGTGGTGGACGACTGTCCGGGGGCGAGCTGGACTCCGTCGCCGGCCACGACCAGGGTGCCCTTGTCCAGGCCCTGGCGGAGCTTGTGCGGGGCGGCCCCGCCGTCGACGGCCTTGGCTCCCAGCGCCATCTTGGCCTGCGCCTCGGTGCCCAACACCAGCGAAGCGCGGATGTGCGCGCCCTCACGGACGAGCTTGGGGAGGTTCTGGTCGGTGGGGTCCTGCGTGCCCTGCCACAGGGTCACGTTCACCGCTCGGCCCTGGTTGTGAATCTTGCGGGTCGCCATGAAGTACCGGGACGTGGCCTTGGTGCCGCCGTAGGGCCGCTTGTCCTCGCCGACTGCCGGGCACATGAACGCGACCTGCGCTTCGTCGACGATGATGACCAGCGGGTCGAACTGCGTCCCGGCCGGCGCGAGGAGACGGCGCTCCATCTCGGCTACGCCCCGCTCCGCCATCTCCGTGACGTCGATGACGTGGTCATCTGTCGGCCCTTGGATGAGGACGGTGGCGAGACCGTCGAACATGTTCCAGTCGCCGACGCCCTTGAGGTCGCCGATCCAGAACTCCACGGACTTATCGAGGGCGAGCCACAGGGCCAGGGCCCGTAGGGCTGCGGTCTTGCCCTGGTTGGACAGACCGGTCGTGAGCAAGTGCCGCTGGTAGAGGCTGACCAGGGCAACGTCACCGCGCAGGTCGTGGCCCCACGGGGCTCGGCCGGTCTTGTAGTTCGCGGTCACGTCCGGGTCGACGACCAGCGGGGAGGGGCCGATCGGCTCGTCCAGAGCGCCGCTGTCGGCGATCCACAGGCGGACCGTGCGGGCCGCCTCTGGGATGGTGATGAACACCTCGTGCTCGTGCCGGGCCAGGTTCTCGGCGAGCTTGCGCCGCCGGTTCTGGACCTCCTCGGTCGACACCCCGGAAGGCAGGGTCACGTCGACTTCGACGCCGCATCCGGCGATGCGGATCGGCCCGAGCATTGCCGCCCCGGCATCGCCCATCTCCTTGATGGCGCCCCGCAGCGAGGGGATACCGAGGTCTCGCAGGGCGGTGACCACGATAGACGGGGTGATCGGGGCACCGGCGTGGTCGCGGTCCTTCACGGGCAGGGTCCACTGCGGAGCTGCCTGCCCGTGCCTGCCCACACCCCACAGGGCGAGGACGGCCAGCCACGGGCCTACGGTGACCAGCGGCCCCCACACCACGGAGACGATCAGGACGGCCCACCGGATCAGCTCGATCAACGCCATGGTCGGCGTAGCGACGTCCGTGAAGTCCTTGTTGGCGACGGCCAGGACGATGCCGAGCAGCAGCAGCCCACCGGCGGTCAGCCCGGCGCCAGCCGCGGCGCCCTTGGCGAGACGTACGGGGGCCGTCAGCAGGTCCATGCGCCGCTGGTGCCGGGCGGCCCGGAAGCGCTGACCGCGCTCCTCCCACTCCACGGCCGCTTCGTATTGGCCGGCGGCTTCGGCGGCGCGGAGCATGCGTTCGTAGCGGGCGGCGGTGCGGCCGTCCCAGGTGCGGCGGGCCACGATCCGGGTCCCGCCGACGACGTACATGCCGTGCCGCACCACCGTACGACCGGCCGTCTTCGTACGATCATGCGTCGCCACACGGCGCACCGCCCGCCCGGTGCGCACCCAACGTGCCACCTGGGGGGCCTGTTTGGCCTCCGGTTCCGCCGTAGGGGATGCGGGGCTGGGGATGGTGCCGGTCGGGGCGGGCGGGTCTTTGAAGAGCTGGACGACGTTGCCGGTGTTCTCGGGCATGCTGGGGTCCTCCCGTCCTGCGGATGAGCGGATAGGGGCCCCGGGGCGGCCTGGTTCCTTGGCCGGGACGGCCGCCCCGGGGGCGAGATCATCGACCGTGGCGGTCGACCTCGCGCTGAATGCGCTGCACCTTCATGCGCGCGTCCTTCACGGCCTGCCGCGCCGCCGCCTTGTCGGCCCGGGGGGCGGTGCGCTCAGCGGCGCGGGCGTCCGCAGCCGCGTTCTTCGCGGCCTCCAGCCGCCACCACAGGGCATCGGCCTCACGCTGCGCCCGCTCAAGGGCGCGATTTTCGATCGCGTCGAGGCGGGCCTCAAGGCGCGGGTCGACCGCGTCAGCGAGGGCCTGCTTCGAGGTGCGGACCATGAGCCAGGTGCGTTCGCGCTTCTCGGCCGGGGTGTATGACGGCTTCACAGCGGCTCCCTTCCTCATCGGCCGGTGGTCAGAGCTGGTTGGGCTCAAGAGCGAAAAACGCGATCACGGCGGTGCGCATGTCGGGGTGGGCGTTGACCATTGCCGCGTGAATCTGGGTGAAGGCGTCCTCGCGCGTCGTTCCCGGGGGCGGGGTGTAGGTGCCGCTCTGCGTGAGGCTGTGGCCGGCCCGTTTGAGGGTCAGCACGAAGAAGTGGCTGCCCTGTCGCTGTACGACCGGGGCGAGGTGCTGGGTCTGGGTGGTCACGGCGAATCTCCCGGTGATCTCGGTGTGTTCAGGCGGTGCGCTGTTCCTCGGGGTAGGCCCAGGGCCCGGAGCTACCGGCGGGTGGCGTAGCCGTCGGGCGCCAGGCGCCACGGGTAGGCCGGGATGCCGAAGCCGGTGCCGACCGAGTCGGAGCACGTCCCGGGTGACGGCATCAGGCGCTCGCCTCCGCCCCTTCCGGAGCGGCGGCGCGTTCGGCGCGGAGCGTGTCACGCAGGCCCCGGGCCTTGTCCGCAGACGTGCGGACCGCCTTACGGATCGCGTCAGCCGTCAGAGCCGTGTCGGGCCAGTCGGCCGTGACCGACCGCGCCTCATCGAGCAGCTCGTCAGCCGTCCGCGTCGGCCGGGGGCTGCGGGCGACCTCCGGGACCCGACCGGTCGCCCGACGGGGCCGGGCAGACTCAGCAGCCACCGCAGCACGGACAGGCACGGAGACGAGCGGTACCGGATCGGCGTCCGACTCCGGTCCCGGGGCCAGTTCGAAGGCCGACGGGTCGGCCGACTGCTCCATGGGCCCGTGAGCCGACTCTTCCAGGTCAGAGGTAGACCGATCCATCCCGACTTCCTCCTTTTCCTCCGCATTCGTCTCCGAGGTCGGCGGCTTGAGCGCGGCGGCCAGGTCGGCGGCGGAGGCGACCGCCCGGCGGTGAAGGCCGGGGGTCATGCCCGGCTCGGTCGTACCGGTGTGGATCTGCCAGGCGCGGGTCCATGCGTCCTCGTAAGCCACGCTGCCGTGCGGTGCTGCGGACATGAGCCGGTTGGCGATCCGGACCACGGGCCGGTGGTGCCACCGCCGGGCCCGGGAGTGCCGACGTCGCTCGCGCCCATCCCCGTCGTCCTCGTGGGCGGCGAGGGTGCAGACCCACTGGCGGATCTCGAAGAGCAAGGGGCCGAGCAGCGTCACGGCGGCCAGCCCCACCCCGGCGACCCGTGCGTCACCGGCGGCCAGGCCCAGCCCGACGCCGTAGGTGTAGTTGATGGCGGCGGCGAACCCTGCGGCGGCCAGGACGAACGCCCGCAGTAGCCACCGCACCCCGCCGGACAACTTCCGCTCGTCGGCGTAGGCCACACCGGCCGCCATCACCCACGCCGCACCCTCCAGAGAGAAGGGCATCGGCAGCAGCATCGGCGAGATGTGCACGAAGTGCAGGATCTGCGCGGGCAACGATGCCAACCCGGACGCCACCACCAGAGCCAGCGTGCCGGTGCGGTACACGTTCCGGGGCGTGAGGGCCTGCCCCCGGTGCTCGGCCCGCTCAGCACGGCGTCGCGCTCGTTCGGCACGGCGCTGCTCGCGCAGCCGCTCGGCCCGCTCATCCGCAGTCCGCTCGCGCTCCGCCCGCCGCTCATCGGCGGCCCGAGCGTCCAGACGCCGCTGTTCGGCCCTGGCGGCGTCGTCCGCGCGCCGCTCCGCCCGGTAGTCGGTAGGCGGGTTCACGCCGCTTCACCGGCGTCCTGGTTGGCCAGTGCCCGGCGGGCGGCCAGGACCCGTCGCCGGGCCCGGCGGATGCGGCGTTCGTCCAGCTCGGACGGCGCCCGGTCCAAGGTGATGATCTGGGCGTCCAGCAACTCGACTTCCGCCCGGACGACGGGCATCTCGCGCTCGATGGCGTCCAGTTCCGCGTTCGTCGGCTCAAGCCAGGGCTCGAACGCGGTAACAGCCTCTTGAACAGTGACGATGAACTTCATGGGTCGAGCTCCCTTCGCGAGGAACGGCCCAACAGCGGCCCCGGTGTTCGAGCACCGGGGCCGCGCCGTTCATGGATTGAGCAGGGATTTCAGACGGTGGCGATGATCAGCGCGGCGACGAGCAGCCACGCGTGGTGCCAGCTCTGATCGAGTGCGTAGGCGCCGGTGCCCAGGTGGGCGGCGGGCTTCCCCTCAGCGGTGACGGGGCCCGCGGGGTGCGCCGGCGTGCCGAGTGCGTAGAACTCGCTCTGCCGGGTGACCTTGGCCAGCCAGGCGAGCGTGGAGCGGCGGTCGGCCCACCAGTGCGAGATGGCGTCGACTCCGAGCCCGGCGACCAGGCCCAGGGCCGACACGCGCAGTCCGAGTAAGGCCACGACCGGCAGCAGCAGGACCACCTTGGTGGTCGTCAGCGTCGCCACGTGGCGGGCGTCGGCCAGGCGTCCGGGCCAGCCCGGGCGGCCCTTGGTGGCTGCCTGGTGCGAGGTCTGCACCCAGTGGTCACCCACGCTGTGGGCGACGTAGAGAGCGATGAAAACAGGGGCGAACGTGTCCACGGTGGTACCTCTCGGTCGGCGGAGGAACGAAAGGCCCGGGGGCGACCGGCAGGGGTCGCCCCCGGGGGTGGTCAGCGGTTCTTCCGCGCCCGCTCGATGGCGGCGAACACGTCGGCGGGGTTGCTGTAGCGGGTGTGGGTGGTGCCGTCGGCGTAGGTGATGTGCTCGTTGCCGTCGGCGTCCGTGACGACCTTGGTCGTCTCACCGTTCTGAGTCGACGTCGTGACGCTGCTGCCGTCCAACCGGTTGTGAACGGTCATGTGCTGACCGCCGTGCACGGTGCCGTGGTTGCGGAAGGCGTCGTTGAAGCGCTTGTTCATGACTGAACCCCTCTGGGAATGGCACCACTTCGGGCTAGGCCCTAGGCAGAGGCCGGAGGATCCGGCTCCCCTCAACCCCGCCCGTACGACCGCAAAAAGGGGCCGGACGGGCGGAGGAGGCAACCGGCCGGCTTCGCCGGCGCCCCGTTGCCACGGAGCGCCGGACCCGAGCCGGAATCGGTGCGTCATCGTCGCTGCTCTGACGCCAGCAGGGCGGCGCGCATCAGGTGGCAGACACGGGGGTGACCTCCCGAAAAGGAGGGCTGATCCCCAAGGCTGTTCTCCAGGGCTGACACGCAGGGAAGGGGCCGCCGGCGGCCGTCACCCGGGCCGCCACGGGGACGGGGACTCACACCCCGTCGATTCGCTCGCTGTTCAGTTCTCAAAGGCCGGCAGTTTCTCGATGAGCGCGGTAACCCCTGGTCAGGGCTCCCGTTTACGCGGGACTCACCAAGTACTGATGGGCGTGGTTCCTGGCAGTGCTCACTGGACCCGACCTGACCAACCTGGCTAGCCCGGTTCCGATGGGAATAACGTAGCCATCCTGGCTAGCCACGTCAACACCTGACTGTCTTGGCTGTCCTGATTGCTGGAGGAGGTCGTAGCATCGACGGCATGACGTTCACGCCTGAACCCTTGGACCCGGACGACGACCGGCCGCCGTACGAGCAGGTGGCGAGCGGTCTCAGCGCCGCCATTCGGACCCGGAAGTTGGGTCCCGGCGACAAGATCCCGTCGCAGAAGGAGTTGACGGAGGCGTACGGATTCGCCCGAGCGACCATCCAGCGCGCCCTCCGTGAGCTGGAGGACGAAGGGCTGATCGTCTCCCGCAAGGGCAGCGGCGTGTACGTACGGAACCGCACGGAACGGCCGGCGGGCCTTCGCCCGTACGTGGAGCAAGCTTTCGCCAGTCAGACGGTGTCGATCGACTTCGCGGGGTTCTCCAGCGAGACGCTGCACGGGGCGCTTCAGGAACCGATCGATAAGATCCGCATCGGGCGCCTGACCCCGTCGAGTATCAACATCCGCATCCTGGTGCCGGACATGTCAGTCCCCCAGGCCGCACCTGTCAGGCGCGAGGATGGCGCCGACGATCCGCGTCTACGGGCCCGCATGCACGACATGATGGTCAGCTTCACCCGAAGCATCTCCAACACGCTGCGCGAGCTCAGCGTGCTTGGGCTGGTCAGTGACGCGAAGGTCAGCGTGCGTGTCCACAGTGGGACGCAGTTCTTCAAGCTCTACGTGATCAACCAGGCGGACGCCTTCTTCGGCTACTACCCGATCCGGCCGAACAAGGTCATCACCCAGGGCGAAGCCATAGAGATCTACGACTTCGTGGGGGCCGACGCCACCCTGTTCCACTACTCGCTGAACGAGGGCGAATCGTCCAGTGGGGCCCAGCAGGTGAATCAGGCACGCATGTGGTTCGACAGCGTGTGGGAGACCATCGGAAGGGACTTTGACCCGGATGGGAAGTAGCACCCTCGCGGAGGTTCTCGGAGCCACCCGAGCCGTCCTGTTCGACTTCGACGGGCCTGTCTGCGACGTGTTCGCGGGTCTGCCCGCGCATGGGGTAGCCATGGACCTGGCGAGGGCCGTGGCCAGCCTGGATGCGAATCTCGGCGGCAAGGTTCGTGCAATGGATGACCCGATGGAGATCCTGCGCCTGGCGCCCCAGGGCGGCGAATCTGTGCTCAGGGGCATTGAGGATGCTCTGACATCCGCCGAAGTCGCAGCCATCAAGGTGGCGGGGGCGCCGATCTCCGGGGCCGTGGAAGCTCTGGAAGCCGCTCACTCATCGGGTCGGAAGGTTGCTGTGGTCAGCAACAACTCCAAGGAGTGCGTCCGCGAATTCCTGTCCAGGCACGACCTAGGGCACCTGGTGCATGAGGTCGTCGGACGGGCCGCCTATCGACCGGATCTGATGAAGCCCGCCCCACACTCGCTCTTGCTGGCCGCGCAGCGACTCGGCGTCGCGCCCGAGCACTGCACGCTCATTGGTGATTCCGTGACGGACGTCGAGGCGGCGGACGCAGCCGACGCGATGGCCATTGGGTACGCCAACAAGCCGGGCAAGAATCTGGCCCTGACTGAGGCGGGGGCGAATGCGGTCGTCACCGACATGGCCGCCGTAGCCCTTGCGTTGGCGTCGACTCCCTACGGGTGAGCCAGGCGGGGCCCGGTCTCAGTTGCGGTCTCAATTGCAGCCCGATCCGTGCTCGTCCACCGTCGTCCACCAAGGTGTGGCACACGGCTTGAGCTGCACCGCAGCGTCCGTCGCGGACGTCCTCGGACTACCGTGGAACAAGATCCGACAACTCGTAATGCGTAGGTCTCGGGTTCGAATCCCGAAGGCGGCTCTGTGGAAGCCCCAGGACTCACTCGCCGTGACCTGGGGCTTTTGCTTGTCCGCGATCTTTGGGGCGCTCAGGTCCCGATGGGGCGGAGGCCCCGTCCCGGCCTTCCCCGGCCGCGCTGCCGGGCAGCAGAATGATCTCCGGGCCCATACGCGGCGCCGACGTCGGATCGTTCGAACAGGGGATCTTCGTTATGCGTATCGCCGTCATCGACGACTACAACAACGCCGCCGCCGCCCTTCCCTGCTGGTCAGGGCTGCCTGCCGGGGCTGACGTGCGGTTCTTCTCCGATCATCTCGTCGATCCCGACGCTGTGGTCGAGCGGCTCGGGGATTTCGACGCCGTCGTTGCCATGCGCGAGCGGACGGCCTTCACCGCGGAGGTGCTTGCCCGGCTTCCGCGGTTGAAGCTGCTCGTCACCGCCGGGATGCACAATGCCGCGATCGATCTCGGTGCCGCCGCACGGCAAGGCGTTGTTGTGAGTGGGACGCGCATGACGCCGTTCCCGGCGGCCGAGCTGACCTGGGCGTTGATTCTGGAGCTGAGCCGCAGGGCCGGCGCGCAGGATGCCGGGCTGCGGAGCGGGAGTTGGCAGAGTGGGGTCGGGACCGGGCTTGCCGGGGGGACGCTGGGGGTTGTCGGGCTGGGGAAGCTCGGGACACGGGTTGCCGCTGTGGGGGCCGCCTTCGGGATGGACGTTGTTGCCTGGAGCCCTCATATGACCGCCGAGCGGGCTGAGGCCGGCGGTGCTCGGGCGGTCGGCAAGGAGGAGCTGTTCTCCTCTTCCGACGTCGTCAGCGTGCATCTGCGGCTGTCCGAGGCGACGACCGGGCTCGTCGCCGAGGACGATCTGCGGCGGATGCGGCGCAGCGCGTTCCTGGTCAACACCTCTCGCGCGCAGATCGTCGACGAGGCCGCACTGATCAAGGCGCTCGGCGAAGGCTGGATAGCCGGTGCGGGGCTCGATGTGTACGAGGAGGAGCCGCTCCCCGCCGGGCACCGGCTGCTCCATGCCCCGAACACCGTGCTGACCCCGCACATCGGCTATGTGACCGGCGACAACTTCGCGCTCGTCTACGGCGATTCCGTCGAGGCCGTCAACGCCTACCTCGGCGGATCGCCGGTCAGGGTGCTGGGCGGGGAGTGACTCAGTGGCCCATGCCCAGGCCTCCGTCCACCGGGATCACCGCGCCCGCCACGTACGCGGCTGCGTCGCTCGCCAGCCAGGTCACCGCGCCGCTGACCTCGTCGGCCGTGGCCGTGCGACCGAGCGGGATCTGGGCGCGTTGTTCGGCGAGGTGGGCCTCGGAGAGGCCGGCGGTCATGTCCGTCTCGATGAGGCCGGGGGCCACCACGTTCGCGGCGATGTTGCGCGCGCCGTATTCGCGGGTGAGGGAGCGTGCCAGGCCCACCAGGCCCGCCTTGCTGGAGGCGTAGTTGGTCTGGCCCGCGCTGCCGAGGAGGCCCGCCACCGACGAGATCAGGATGATGCGGCCGCCCCGTTGCCGCAG
Source organism: Streptomyces sp. NPDC033229 (assembly GCF_055576875.1). Classification (NCBI taxonomy): domain Bacteria; kingdom Bacillati; phylum Actinomycetota; class Actinomycetes; order Kitasatosporales; family Streptomycetaceae; genus Streptomyces; species Streptomyces sp. NPDC033229. The sequence goes on from NZ_JBVIQR010000004.1 coordinate 141,716, forward strand.
CATCTGGGGGACGGCGCGTTTCGAGCAGCGCCAGGCGCCCGCGAGGTTGGTGTCGAGGACGCGCAGGAACTGTTCCTCCTTCATGCGGATCAGGAGGCCGTCCGCGGTCATCCCCGCGTTCGACACCAGCACGCCGACCGGGCCCAACTCCCGCTCCACCGTGGTGAAGGCCTTGTCCACGGACGCCGTGTCGGTGACGTCGCACTCGACGCCGAAGGTGCCCTCGGGAGTCTCACTGCCGCGGTGGGTGACCGCGACCCGGTCGCCCAGGGCCACGAAGGCCCGGGCTATCTCCGCGCCGATGCCCCGGTTGCCGCCGGTGATCAGCACCGTGCGGGGTTCCCGCTCTGCCATGGGGGGTTCCTTTCGCTTGCGTTCCGCTCCCACCACTACGTCAGTGGTGCCGGCTCCGAATCAGTGATCGTCCGCGACCAGTCGAACTCCAGGTCGTCCTCCACGCCCAGCCGCTCCGCCAGGCCCCGCAGCCCGCTGTAGTCGTGGATCAGCGGCCGTTTGCCCGTCGCGTTCTCGATGTCGTGGAGCATCTCGTGGCCGCCCGGCAGGCCGGTCTGGTCCATGATCCGGTGCCAGGTGGCGAAGTCGTTGGCCACGAAGCCGTCCAGCCCCGCCACCAGGGAGTCCAGGAAGAACCGGCGGCCCTTCTCGTCCAGATCGCCGTAGACCTGCTCGGCGAGGACGGTGGATATGGAGGCGTGGCAGTACTCGTCGCGGTTGTGTATGCGGACGGTGGCGCTGTTGACCGGCTGTATCTCCGTGTCGTCCGCGATCAGGTTCAGATACGCGTTGATGGAGATCTCCGCGACCGTCGCGAAGCCCAGGGTGGTCAGCGAGCGCTGCCACTGCTCCGGCCAGGAGTCGCGCAGCCGTGCGTGTTCGCGGGCGACGCGCGGCAGGGGCAGCGCGGCGTCCGGGAACGCCTCGTGCCGCCGGCGGCGGGTGACCGCGCTCGCGTTCATGTGCATGAGGGTGTGGTACTGCTCGTCGACCATCGCCTGGGCCACCGAGCGCTGCAGCTTCTCCCCGCCCAGGCTGGGGAACCAGCCGTCCAGGGCCAGTTGGAAGGCCGGGTTCACGACCTGGCCCTCCAGCAGCACCGTCGTGCGGTTGTAGGCGACCCACGCCCAGCTGAGCAGCCGGGAGCGCTCCTGGGGGTCCAGGGCCAGATACGTGGGGTGTTCGCGGAACGGCAGTATGCGCTCGGGGTAGTCGAGCCTGTCGACGTCGAACAGCTCGTCCAGCTCGGGTTCCTCGCGCTTCACCGCTGCCCTGCGGTGCCAGTTGCCCGCCAGGCGGACGATGACCGCGTGCTCCGCCGGGTCGTTCTCATCGTGTTCCGGAACACCGTCCGGCAGCTTCGGGGCGTTGCTCTCCATGTTCACTCCTCCGTTGTGAATCAGTGCTCCGCTTCCCGCTTCGGGTCCGTCAGCCACAGCGCGGCCACGGCCGCCAGGGCCGCCAGGACCGTGCACATCACGAACACCTGCCGGAAGCCGTCGAGGGTCTTGCCGCTCTCGCCGCCCAGCACGGCCATGAGCGCCGCGAAGGCCGCCGTGCCCAGGGCCGCGCCCACTTGCCGTGCCGTCGTCGCCAGACCCGCGCCGGCCGCGAACAGGCGGGATGGCAGGGCGGTGGCGGAGGCGCTGGACAGGCCGGTCATCACCGCGCCGATGCCCACACCGCCGATCAGGGTGGCGGGCAGCCAGATCACCAGGAAGTCCGGCTTCGACTCCAGGCCGATCATCCAGATCCCGCACTGGACGGCGAACAGGATTCCGCCCACGACGACCGCCACCCGCTGGTGTGCGCGGGCGTAGCGGCCCGCCAGCACCGAGGCGATCACCGACATCACCGCGCCGGGCGCCAGCGCCAGCCCGGCCTCCACCTCCGAATAACCCCAGATCTCGGTGGCGAACAGCGGCGCGGCCAGCAGCCAGCAGTACATCGAGCCGCCGAACAGCACGAACGCGATGTTGGCGACCCGGAACTTACGGCTGCGCCACAGCGAGATCTCCACGGCCGGCGCCGGGTGGCGGCGGGACCGCAGGAGCGCAACGGCCAGCAGCGCCGCCCCGCCCAGCAGCGCGCCGAGGAACGCGGGCGAGGTCCAGCCCCAGCTGCTGCCCTCCGTCAGGGCGGCGACCACGCCGCCCACGCCGAGCGCCACCGCGAGGGTGCCGATCAGGTCGGGCATCCGGCCGGCCGGGCCCGTCCGGGGCGGCAGGATCCGGTACGACGCCACGACCAGCACCACACCCAGCGGTACGTTGATCAGGAACACCGACGGCCAGCCGAAGCTGTCGACCAGCAGGCCGCCCAGCGGCGGGCCGATGGCCGCCGCGGCCGAGCTGCTGGCGCCCCACAGACCGATGGCGCTCGACCGGCGCTCCGGCGGGCGTGAGGACAGCACCAGGCTCAGCGCGGATGGGATCATCCCGGCGGCGGAGATGCCCTGGAGCACCCGCATGCCGACCAGGAACTCCACCGTGGGCGCGATGGCGCACAGGCCGGAAGCCAGGGTGAACCCGGCTACCGACCACAGGAACAACGCCCGCCGCCCCATGACGTCGGCGAGCCGCCCGGCGGGCGCGAGTACGGCGGCGAAGACGACGGTGTAGCTGCTGACCACCCAGGAGAGCGCCGACAGGGAGGCGTCGGGGAAGCTCTTGTGCAGGCTGGGGAACGCGACGTAGGTGACCGAGACATCAAGGAACGCGACGAACGTCGCGCCGCACGCCATGAGCAGCGTCAGCCCGCCGCGCGCGTAGGCGGCGTCCTGTCCGGTGTCCGGTGGTGGGGTGGGGGTCTTCGGGGGAACTAACTGGGCGGCGGCATCCGAACCGGACATGAACCCTTGCAACCTTTCTTGACCTGTACCTCGCGCCCCGGCCCGGCGGGCCGGAACGCGTCAACTCGCCTGTTCTGCGGGAAGTTCCGTCGAAACCTGTGACGAGGCCTCTGCTGAGACCTGTGCTGAGATCTCTCTTGAGACCTGCGCCGAGGCCTCCGTCGACGTCTCGGTGTGCGTCTCTCTGCGGACCTCCGTGTGGAACCGGCACGCGCTGCCCCCGGTGCGCATGCATTCCACGGTGGTCTCCTCGACCTTCACCCCGAGGCCCTCGAACCAGCCGCCCCGCATGTCCAGGCAGGGGCATGAGTAGCCCTCCAGGGAGCGGGCGGCCTTGAGCATCCGCAGTGCGAAGAACTCGGTGACGACCGTCTCCAGGCTCTCCTCGCCGATCTCCTCGACGTGGCTGCGCATCATCTGCTCGGTCGTCATCGTGCGGGTCAGTCCCGCCACCGCCTCCGCCAGCTCGGCGGGCGAGGAGCCGTCCGGTACGCCGTGGGTGTTGGCGTACCAGGTGCCGACGCGGCGGCCGACGAACCGCAGCGCCTCCGCGTTGATCTCGTTGGCGACCTCCTGCCCGAAGCGCTTCTTCACGCCCTGGTACCAGCGGGCGTCGTGCAGCCACCAGAACTGCCGCAGTGCCACCGTCAGTTCGTTCTCGGAGACGTCCGGGACGCTCTTGAGATCCGGGAGCCGGTCCGGGTGCCTGTCCGGGCGGTCCTTGCCGTCGTCACTCACGCTTCCACCTCGTTCGCTGTGCCGGGCCCGACCAGCAGGGCCGTGGCCGTGTCGTGCGCGCCCTCCTCCGCCGCCAGTTCCAGCAGCACGATCAGTGCGTCGTCGGCCGCGTCGTCCAGCAGGAGCAGGTCGGCCGTGGCCAGCGCCTCCTGCTCGGGGTCGCCCGCCGGGCTGATGCACACCACGGGGCCCACCAGGCCCCAGCGCTTGGCGACGTAACCGATCACGGCATTGGGTACGGACTGGAAGAAGAGCAGCGGCTGGACGGACCGGCCGGCGTCCACGGCCTTGCCGACGGCCCGGTCGGTGGCGGTGTCACCGGCCTTGCTCACGACGAGCACGGCCGTGCGCCGCTCCCGTCCGGGCTGCGCGGGCGGCTCGCCGTAGGCGCGCCTGAGGCAGCGCTCGGCGGCCTCGGCGGCCAGCGGGGCGAACGACGACACCACGAACCCGGCCAGCTTCGGCGGCCCCTTGACGGGGTCGTCCCCGGCCTCCGGCCATTCGGCCCGGGACAGGACCGAGAGCCCCGAGTACGGCGGCGACCCTGTTACTGACAGTTCCGTCATGCCGCCACCGCCCCGAGCACCAGTGCCGTGTTGGCACCGCCGAAGGCGGCGTTGAGGGAGAGCACGGCCCGGGGCGCCACCCGCTGGGGGGCGTCCACCACCAGGTTCAGCTCACAGGCCGGGTCCGGCCCGAGGTAGCCCGCGTTCACGGGGACGGTTCCTTCCTGGAGCGCCAGCACGGACACCGCGAACTCGACGACCCCGGAGGCCTCCAGGGTGTGGCCGTGCAGCGACTTGGTGGAGCTGACGGGCACCTTCTGGGCGGTCTCGCCGAACGCCCGCCGGATCGCGGCCGTCTCGGCGGAGTCGTTGAGGGGGGTGCCGGTGCCGTGCGCGTTGATGTAGTCGATGTCGTGGGGGGCCAGCTCCGCGCGGCCGAGCGCCGCCTCGATGGCGGCGGCCATGCCGAGCCCCTCGGGGTGCGGCTGGCACACGTGGAACGCGTCCCCGGCCCGCCCCCAGCCCAGGAGCCCGGCGATCGGGACGGCTCCCCGGGCGGCGGCCGCCTCGGCGGACTCCAGGACCACCGCGCCCAGGCCGTCGCCGAGCAGCAGCCCCTTGCGGTCCTGGCTGAACGAGCGCAGGTGCCCGTCCGCCGCCAGGGCCCGGCCGGCGTCGAAGAGCGCGTAGGCGTCGGCGTCGACGAAATAGCCCGCCGCCACCACGACCCGCTCCTCGCGCCCGGCGGAGATCAGGGCCGCCGCGTCCGCGATCGCGGTGCTCGCCGCGACACAGGCGTTGGTGTACGTACGGGTCGCGTCGCGCAGCCCGCACCGCTCGGCGATCTCGGTGCCGCTGGTGTGCTGCGCCTGTGCGTGGTGCTCGGGCAGCGTCAGCCTGGGCGGCGTCTGGTCGGCGTGCCGGGCGAAGAGCAGTGGCGTGCGGGCCGTCGTATCGGCCCCCAGACCGGCCTGGCCGATCGCCTGGGTGACCGCGTCGGTGATCTCGTCGATCAGGTTCGGGTCGCCGGGCAGGGTGGCGGCCCGGTCCACCCGCCGCTTGCCCACGTCGAAGCGGGTGACCGGCCCGAAGGCCGGCTGCCCGGCGGCGAGTCCCTGCCGCAGCGCTTCGAGGCCGCGCCCGAAAGCCGTGGTCACGGCAAGTCCGGTGACCACAACGGGTTTACGCGGGCTGTGCTGCCTTACGGTCACTCCCCTCACCCCCTGTCTCCGTTCCGTCGCCCGAACCGTTCATCGGAGAGGGAAGAACCTCGCCGAGGACGACCAGCGCGTCGTCCAGCGTCGTCATCCGGGCGAGCTGGGCGTCATCGAGGTCCAGCTCCAGGCCGTACCGCTCCTCCAGCGAGTGGACGAGCCACGCCAGCTCCAGCGAGTCGACGCGCTCGGCGATGTCGTCGGCCTCCCGCTCCCCGTACTCGGCGAGGATCTCGACCAGCAGTTCCTTGGTCAGGGCGGGTGCGGAGGTCATCGGCTCTGGCCCGCGGTCGTGCGGTCCACTATCTGGGAGACGAAGTCGCCGAGGGTCACCTTGGCCAGGCCCTCCAGCTCCTCGTCGGTGAACTGGACGTCGTACTTCTCCTCCAGCCGCATCGTGACCTCGGCGAGGGTGAGCGACTCCAGCTCCAGGCCCTCGTCGCCGAGCGGGGTCGCGTCGGTGACGCCGTCGACCTCGTAGTTCAGCTCGCGCAGCACGTCGAGGACGAATTCGCGGATTTCGGTGCTCACTTGGTTGACTCCTGACTTATGGGTGTTCATGTGTGGGGGATGTATGAGTGAGGTCGGATCGGGTGCGGTATCGGGTGACCCGGAGCCGGTCGGTCCGGGCAGTGCGGTCGTCGTCCGGCTGACGCACAGCCGGGAGCGACGGCCGGACAGCGCCCCGCTGCTGCGGGAGGCGGCGGCGGACGCCCTGCGGGTGCCGCCCGGCGAGATACGGATCGGGCGGGAGCCCGGGGGCCGCCCCCGGCTGGGCGGCGCGGCCGAGGGGCTGCACGTGAGCGTCAGCCATTGCGCCGGTGTGGTGGCGGTGGCGCTGAGCCGGCTGGGCCCGGTGGGAGTGGACGTGGAGCGCCTGCGTCCGCTGCCGGCCGTGGCACTGGGCCGCCGTTGGTTCTCGGCGGCCGAGGCCCGGTGGCTCGGTGAGCGGGCGGCCGAGGAGCAGGCCGCCGCCTTCCTGTGGTTGTGGACCCACAAGGAGGCCATCGGGAAGGTGCGGGGCCTCGGGCTATCCGACGGCGGTCTGCGCCGCGCGGTGCCGTACCCGGAGGGTTTGGCGTGGTCGGACGGGCTGTCGCAGCCCGACGGGCTGCCGCACCCGGACGGGCTGCCATGGACGGACGTCGGCTCGCGGACGGACGACGGCTCGCGCACGGACGTGGGCCCGTGGGCGGACGCCCCCCACCCCGCACAGGCCGTGCTGGCACCCGTGCCGGGCGATCCGGGAATGAGTACGGCCGCCCGCCGGGTACCCGGCGGGTACCTGCTGGCCGTGGCCGCCGCCGGACCCGCCGCGACAGGCGCACCGGTCGTGCTGACGGGCCCCGATCCGACGCCTTGATCCCGTCAGACGCGACCCCGGCGAACATGCCCCCGTGGAACCCACCCCCGTGAAACCGGGCCCCGTGGACCCCGCCCCCGCGCAACCCGCCCCCCTGCAACGGGATTCCGTACAGCCCCCCGAACACGCCGTGCCCCCCGTGTGATTCATCGCGTGTACCCGTCCCGCTCCGCGACCGCCCGCAGGGCGTCCTGGTCGTGCAGTGGCTTGCCCGTCGCCGTGCGGGGCAGCTTCGGCATGACGTACCAGCGGCGCGGCAGCTTGAAGTCGGCGAGCTGCCTGCCGAGCGCCTCCTCGATCCCGTCGAGCGTGGTGGCGGTCTCCAGCTCCACGTAGGCGTTGATCCCGTCCCCGTACAGGACGACCGCCTCCCGCACGCCCGGCAGGGCGGTGAGGGCGTCCTCGACCTCGCTCAGGTCGACCTTCAGCCCCCGGACGGAGACCTGGGAGTCGAGCCGGCCGCGCACGGTGATCAGACCGGTGACGTCGTCCATCTCCCCGGCGTCGCGGGTGCGCAGCCAGCCGTCGGCCCAGCGACCCGACGGCCGGTCGCCGATGTGGTCGACGAGGTAGGGCGATTCGGGTGTGGCGACGAGGAGTTCGCCTTCGTCGACACGGACCCGGACCCCCGGGGCGGCCCAGCCGGTCGCCGGACGCATGGCGCCGCTCATGTCGGTGGCGATGACGCCCGTCTCGGTCATGCCGTAGCAGTCGCCGAGCGGGGCGTCGAAGCGGTCGGCGAAGGTGGCGGCGAGCTCCGGGCGGGTCCGGCCGCCGCCCGACATCGCCTGGACGAGCTGGGGCATGCGCGGCGGCTCGGCCACCGACCCCAGCAGGGTGAACTGCGCGGGCACGCCCATGAGCATGGTCGGCGCGGGGTGTGCGAGGACGGTGTCCATGACCCCGGCGGGGGTGGTGCGGGCGGGGAGGGTGAAGCGGACGTTGTTGTGAAGGCTGTGCAGCAGTCCGCCGATGAGGCCGTAGGTGTGGGTGAGCGAGGTGAGCGCGATCATCCGCCCACCGGGGCCCGGCATGCCGTCGATCCGTGCGTAGCTGTCGAGCTCGGCGGTCAGGCTCGCGGCCGTGCGGCCGATGGCCTTCGACGGGCCCGTGGTCCCGGAGCTGAGCTGGAGGAGCACATGGTCGGTCGCGGCGGGGCGGCCCGGGTACGGCGTGAGGTCCACGTCCACCTGGTGGAATCCGCGCAGTGCGCCACCGGACTTCGTGGTGGAGATCAGGAGTTGGGGCGCCGCGGTGTCCAGCGCACGATCGGTCTCGGGGACGGTGAGCCGGTGGTCCAGCAACACCGCCTGGGCGCCGAGCCGCCAGACGGCGAGCAGGTGGACCACGTACGCCAGTGAGGGCGGCAGCCGTAGGGCGGCCGTGCCGCCGGGCCTCAACCCGGCCTGGGTGAGGGTCGCTTCGCAGTCACGCACGGCCCGCCGGAGGGTGCCGCGGTCGATCTCGCGGTCGAGGACGAGACACACGTCGTCCGAGGAGCCGCTCAATAAGGTGTCGTCGACCCAATCGGCACCGGTCGTGGCGCCGGGTAACTGCGTTGCTGCCCCGTGATACATCGATGCTCCAGAGTGTCCAGCCCGCAGCGGCGGGCGCCCGTTTCCGGGCCGCACAGAAGGTTGCACGGAGGCTGGCGACTTACGCGAGTGAATTATCGAAGGTGCGCCTGCGTCTTGCGGGATCGAGCCGTCTTCCCCCGTCTCGATCCATGACGCCGTGTCCCCCGGCCATGGTTGCCCCCGTACCCGAAAGCCACCGTAGACGCGGCCTCGCGAGTGCGCAACAACTGTCCGAGAGCAGCCGATGTAACCCACCGTTACCTGTCCGTAATACGTAGGGATTTGGCCGCTCCGACTGGAAACGTGCCATCGTTCCGGACGTGGTGGAATGGATCAAATGACGTGCGTCACATTAGGGCAAACATCCTGCGGATGTTGCTAGGTTGATTTCCCGTCACCGCCGGGTCCCGTCATGGGGGGCGGGCGGTCGAGGAGGCAACTCCGCTTGGACAGTGCCGTGGTACGGGGGTATGAGGGCCATGTTCACGAGTAGCGAGCAGCGAGAAGTGCGGGGCCGGCGGGCGGGGGAGACACGCCGGGCCGCGAAGGTCACCCGGGTCGTCGAAACGGAATGTACAGCTTCTGTTTTCCCCTGGGTGTGATCTCCCCGATCCATTTGGTCGTGGTCCGTCACTTCACCGGATGGTCGTCCTCCGCGCGTCCGTGCCATTCGGCGCCATGGTCGCCTTCGTTAATTTCGTGTGAATTATTTCTGCGCCGGGAATAGTCGGCCGAAGGTCGGCTCCGCCATTGACATTTTTGGCCTTGATTCGGCCCGCTGATTCATCCAGGGAGAGTCCTTGCATGCGTACGCTCATCGTGGACAATTACGACTCGTTCACCTACAACCTTGCCCACTACGTGGCGCAGGCCACGGGTTACGAACCCGTCGTGGTCACCAACGACGATCCGCTGTGGCGGCCTGAGCACCTGGCGGAGTTCGACGGCGTCATCATCTCCCCGGGACCGGGCACCCCCGAGCGGGAGACGGACTTCGGGATCTGCCACGACATCATCCGCGACTCGGAAGTGCCCCTGCTCGGCGTCTGCTTGGGGCACCAGGGTCTGGCGCATGTGCACGGCGGCACGGTGGAGCGGGCCCCCGAGCCCCGGCACGGCAGGTCCTCTCCGGTGCTCCACGACGGTACGGGCCTGTTCGCCGGGCTGCCCTCGCCGTTCGAGGTGGTGCGCTACCACTCGCTGGCCGTCAGCGCCCTGCCCGAGGAGCTGGAGGCGACGGCCTGGACGCCGGACGGGATCCTGATGGGGCTGCGGCACCGCACCCGCCCGCAGTGGGGCGTGCAGTTCCACCCCGAGTCCATATGCACCGAGCACGGTCACCAACTGCTGGCGAACTTCGCGCGGTTGGCCGAGCGTCACGGACGCCCGGGGCGCCGCCGCGGTACGCCTTCGGCCGCAGTCGCGGGCGCCACCACCGCGACCGTTGCACCGCCCCCGGAGGCCGTCCCCGGGCCGCGCTTCCGTGTGCACACCACCGTCCTGCCCACCCAGTGGGACCCCGAGGTGGCCTACGACCACCTCTTCCGTGCCGCACCGCACGCCTACTGGCTCGACAGCAGCCGCCCGGACGACCGGCTCGGCCGGTTCTCCGTCATGGGGGACGCCACCGGCCCGCTGGCCGAGGTGGTGCTCGCCGACGTCGAGAACTGCACTGTGACCCGGCAGAAGTCCGACGGCACCACCGAGGTCCTGAGCACCCCGTTCCTGGACTGGCTGGACGCCGATCTGCGCGCACGCCGCGGCGACGTCCCCGAGTTGCCCTTCGAGTTCGCCCTCGGCTGGGTCGGCTACCTGGGCTACGAGCTGAAGGCCGAGTGCGGTGGCAGTGCCGCCCACTCCTCGCCCAACCCCGACGGCGCCCTGATCTTCGCCGACCGCGCGGTGGTGTTCGACCACGCCACCTCCACCACCCACCTGCTCGCCCTCGCCCCCGCCGACGACGACACCCAGGCCCGCGCCTGGCTGGATGCCACCGCCGAGCGCCTGGGCCGCCTCAAGGGGCTCGGCGCCGACGCCACGCCGGCCGAGCCGGGCGCGTCGCTGGAGGTGAGCCTGCGCCACGGCCGGCGCGCCTACCTCGACCTGATCGGCGCCTGTCACGAGGCGATCAACGCCGGCGAGACCTACGAGGTCTGCCTCACCAACATGATCGACGCCGAGGGCTCGATCGACCCCTGGGACAGCTACCGCTTCCTGCGCCGCACGTCCCCGGCGCCCTTCGCCGCGCTGCTGAACTTCGGCGCGCTGTCCGTGCTGAGCACTTCGCCCGAGCGGTTCCTGCGCATCGACCGGCACAAGGTCGCCGAGTCCAAGCCCATCAAGGGCACCCGCCCGCGCGGCGTCACGCCCGCCGAGGACCGGGCCCTGACGGAGGACCTGCGGGCCAGCGAGAAGGACCGCGCCGAGAACCTCATGATCGTCGACCTGGTCCGCAACGACCTCGGCCGGTGCGCGGAGGTCGGCTCGGTCTCGGTGCACAAGATGTTCGACATCGAGAGCTACGCGACCGTGCATCAGCTCGTCAGCACCGTCCGCGCCCGGCTCAAGGCCGACAGCTCGGCGGTGGACTGTGTGCGCAACGCCTTCCCCGGGGGCTCGATGACCGGCGCCCCCAAGATCCGCACCATGCAGATCATCGACGAGCTGGAGGCGGGCCCGCGCGGCGTCTACTCCGGCGCGATCGGCTACTTCTCCCTCAACGGTGCCGCCGACCTCAGCATCGCCATCCGCACCACCGTCATCACCCCCGACCGGGTCCGCTACGGCGTCGGCGGCGCGATCACCGCGCTTTCCGACCCCGAGGAGGAGTACGAGGAGACCGCCGTCAAGGCCACCCCGATCCTGCGGCTGCTCGGGGCGACCTTCCCCGAGCGGGCCCTCGAGACGCCCGGCCTGCGATGAGCACGACAGCGACGCCGACCGTATTCGTGGCCGGGCCCTCGGGGCGGCTGACGGAGGAGAGGACCCCCGTCGCCACCCGGCTGCTGGCCGCCGACTCCTGGCTCGTCCAGGACGGTGCGGCCCGTGCCGTCGAGGGCCACCGGCGGCGGTTCGCGATCGCCTGCGCCGAGGCCGGCGGCCCGCCCGCCGAGCAGGTGGACGCGTTCTGGGACGCGGCGCTGAGCAGGCTGCCCGGCACGGGGGAGTGGTTCCCGAGGGCGGAGCTGGTGGCGGACGGATCCGGGACACGGCTCCAGTTCCGCCTCCGCCTCGCCCCCGCCCGCACCACCTCCGTACAGGTGTGGGTCTCCGGGCGGAGCGATCAGCGGACGCTGCCCCGCCGCAAGGGCCCCGACCTGGACCACCTCGGCGAGCTGCGGGCCGCCGCGATCGAGGTCGGGGCGAACGAGGCACTGCTGACCACCCCCTCCGGCCTGGTCCTGGAGGGCGCCACCGCCAACCTCCTGTGGTGGGACGGCGACGCGCTCTGCGCCGTCGACCCCACGCTGCGCGTCCTGCCCGGCGTCACCAGCGGCTGGGTGCTGAAGCTGGCCGCCGAACGGGGCATCCCGGTGCGCCTGCGCCGGGTCGTGCCGACCGACCTGGCCGGCCGGGAGGCGTGGTTCACCAACGCGCTGCACGGCATCCGCCCGGTCACCGCTTGGGTGGGTTCCGACATCCGGCCCGGCGCGCCCCGGCTGGCCGCCGCCTGGCAGGCCGAGTGGCTGGCCGCCGCGACCCCGCTGGCCGCGGCCACCCCGCCGGCTGCCGCGACGCCGCAGGCCGGGGCCACCCCGCAGGCCGGGGCCACCCCGCAGTCTCACCTCGACCACCGGAGCGCCTGACATGCCCCTGGACCCGGCCTTCGTCGGCCGTGCCTACCCGCCCACCGCCCCGTACGAGGTGAGCCGCGAGAAGATCCGCGAGTTCGCCGAGGCCGTGGGCGACGCCCACCCCGCCTACACCGACCCCGCCGCCGCCCGCGCCCTCGGCCACGACGACGTGATCGCCCCGCCCACCTTCCCCTTCACCATTGCCCACCGGGCCGCCGACCAAGTCGTCAAGGACCCGGAGCTGGGCCTCGACTACAGCCGTGTCGTCCACAGCGACCAGCAGTTCAACTACACCCGTCCGCTGCGGGCGGGCGACCGGGTCTCGGTCGTCACCACCGTCGAGTCGGTCCGGTCGCTGGGCGGCAGCGACACCCTCGGCGTGCGCGGCGATGTCATCGACGCGGACGGGGAGCACGTCGTCACCGTGCGCATGAGGATCGTCGCGCGCGGAGCCGACCGGAAACGCTGACGGCGGGCCGGGCCGACGGACATGGCAACTGCCCCACAGGAAACGGAAACCGGAACATGACCGCGTTCACTTTCGTATCGAACCCTTTCGGCACCCCGTCCACCCCCACCCCCACCACCGGTACCGGCTGGAACCCCGGCTCCTGGCAGGAACACCCGGCCGCCCAGCAGCCCGAATGGCCCGACACCGCCGCCCTCGACACCGTCATCGACCAGCTCGCCCTCCTCCCGCCACTGGTCAGTGCGGCGGAGAGCGCCCGGTTACGCGCCGCCCTCGGCGCGGCCGCCCTGGGCGACGGCTTTCTCCTCCAGGCCGGTGACTGCGCGGAGTCCACCGGCTCCTTCCACGCCGACGCCGTGTACAACAAGGTCAAGGTCATCCTCCAGATGTCCACCGTCCTCGCCTTCGGCAGCGGCCTGCCCGTGGTCAAGGTGGGCCGCATCGCCGGCCAGATGGCCAAGCCGCGCTCCAACCCGGTCGAGCCCGTCGACGGCCCGTCCGGCCCCCTGCTCCTGCCCAGCTACCGCGGCGAGATGGTCAACGGCAGCGCACCCACGCCCGAGGCCCGCCGCCCCGACCCCGACCGTCTGCTGTACGCCTACTACCGATCCGCCTCCAGCCTGAACCTGCTGCGCATGTTCACCGCGGACGGCTTCGCGACCCTGGACGAGGTGCACGCCTGGAACCGCGAGCACGTGGCGGCGTCCGCCGACCCGCGTCACGCCGCGCTGCTCGACGACATGGACCACGTCCTGCGCTACCTCGCCTCGCGCCCCGGCACGCAGCCCGCCGCGCCGGAGCAGCACGGCTTCGACTTCTTCACCTCGCACGAAGCCCTGATCCTTCCCTACGAGCAGGCCCTGACCCGCTGGGACCACAGCGGATCCGCCTGGCACGACGCCTCGGCCCACATGGTGTGGATCGGTGAGCGCACCCGCCAACTGGACGGCGCCCACGTCGAATTCGCCGCCGGTATCGACAACCCGGTCGGCGTGAAGGTCGGCCCGACCATGGAGCCCGAGGAGCTCCTCGCCCTCTGCCGCCGCCTCGACCCGACCCGCGACCCGGGGCGCCTCACGCTGATCACCCGCATGGGCGCGGGCCGCATCCGCGAGGCCTTGCCGCCGCTGGTGCGCGCGGTCCGGGACGCGGGCTACCCGGTGCTGTGGATCTGCGACCCGATGCACGGCAACACGATCGCTGCGTCCGACGGCCTCAAGACACGACGTTTCGACGACATCGTCGACGAACTGCGCGGTTTCATCGAAGTCCACCGTGCGGCGGGCACCCACCCGGGCGGTGTGCACCTGGAACTCACCGGCGAGGACGTCACGGAGTGCCTGGGCGGCACCACGTCGGAGGTCCTGGAGGGCAATCTGTCGGATCGCTACGAGACGGCCTGCGACCCGCGCCTGAACCGGAGTCAGGCGCTGGAACTGTCGTTCATCGCTGCGGAGTTGTTGCGGGGGTAGACGGGCGACGGGGGGCGAGCCCGGATCGACGTCGTCGATCCGGGCCTGACCACAGGTCAGTTGGTGAAGCCTTCCAGCTCCGCAGTTTCCAGAGTGATTCCCACCGGGTCGGGAAGCTCTACGACGGTGCCATACGGGTGTGCCCGTCGGTTCAGGTACGTTCCGTCCTTGGGCTCGCTGTAGACGACGAGAGTGGAGTGGTCGCGGTCGACGAGGAGGTAGACCGGGATGCCTGCTTCGGCGTAGCCGTCGCGCTTCTCTCTACGGTCGCGGCGATCGGTGTCCGAGTCGCTGGAGGTGACCTCGAGGGTCATCAGGACGCCGTCGGGATCTGCCCATTCCCCTTGCCCTCGTGCCAGGAAGTGTCGTCGTGGTGCGAGGGTGCCGTCCGGGCGGGCGCGACCCTTGCGGTAGCCCTCGATCTTCAGCCCTCGGTCGGTATACAGGCCGAGGTCAGGCCGCTGCTGCATGCACCGCTCGATCAGCCACAGGATGATCTCTCCATGAACCGGATCCGGCACCGGCTTGACCTCTAGCTTTCCGTTGATGAATTCCAGCTTCACGGTCTTGGGCGCAAGGCGTTCGAGTTCTTCGAAGTCCTCGACGGGCATCTGGGGCCGCTCGGCGGTGCTTGGGGTCATGGTGTCGCCTCCTCCCCTTAATGGTGCCCCGACGTCGGGCGGCGCGTCCTGCATGGTGGTCATGTCCTTCTCCTTTCGCGTGTGCGGAGGGTCGCGCGCAGCCGCTCGACCCTGGAGTGGATCTCGGCCTCCGTCGGGCCGAGCAGTTCATCGGACAGGTCACCCCGGCACGGGCGGCAGAGGCCGCCGGGCAGGGCCTCCGGGCGGCCCGGGGTGCGGCAGCCGGTGCATTCCATGAGGCGACGGGGTGGGGCTTGGCCTGCCGCATGTGGGCTGCGGACCGGTTCCGGCGGCAACTTGTCGATCAGCCGCTTACGGGTCAGCGCGCCCGGTGAGTGGACGACGTCCGGCAGCCCGGCTGTGAGGATCCGCGCGAAGTCCGACGGCGTCACCCCGCGCGCCAGCCATTGGGCCGCGAGGCCCTCCAGGGCGGCGCATTCGGCGGCCGAGAGCGTCAGGCGGGCGTCGGTGCGGCCGAGGGCGGCGAGGGCCTCGTACGCGTCCGACCGCAGCGGCCTGGTGGTCGGTGCCGGTCGCGCGGGGCGCGGGCGCTCGTCCGGGTGAACCTCGGTGGGTGGTTGGGGTGCCGCCGCTACGGGCGAATCCACGGCGTCGCTCGGTACGTCGTCCGGCACGTCGCCCGCCAGGAAGCGCGCCCACCAGGCGTCACCGCGCGGGGTGCGCGAGAAGTACGTACGGAACACCCACTGCGTACGCCCCTCCCCGATCTGCTCCCGCACCCGCCGCAGGTGGCCCGCGTGCGAGAGGGCGTTGAGCCCGGACCGTACGGCCTGCTGGCCGTAGGCGGGCAGGGTGGCGGCGAGGGTCTTCGTGTCGATGGCGGCGCCGTCCGGCAGCCGGTCGATGTACGAGGCGATGCACGCTTCGCGTTCGGGTAAATGTGCGAAGTCGTCGCGGCGGCGGGGTGCTTGATCCGGCGCGGAACGTTTGCCGTAACCGGGTGACGCCATGGCGGGCGGGCGTGGGGCACCGATAAGGTTGGCAGTAGCCAAGGAGATCCCCTACAGATCTTGTTGGTCAAACCCCCGTCTGGTGTCGTTAGCACCGGCGGGGGTTGTCTGTTGTGGGGGACGCTACACGGCGACAGCGCCCCGTGGCGACTCGGTCACAAATTGTCATCCATGCGTGTGGGGACGGCAGTTGGGAGGGTGGGTGGGTTATCACCCACCACCCATTCCACAGATAGGGAGCTCGGATCCCGACCCCCGAATCCCGACGCTCAAGCGTCGGCCTACCGCGCCAGGGAGCCGCGCTCCTTGCGTTCCACTACAAGCGATGCCGTCGCGGCGACGTCTTGGTGTGGGCCGTCCGCGAAGACGAGCACGATCTCCCCCCGCCCGTTCCGACGCACGGCCTTGACCTCACGTTCACGGCCCCGGACCGTCACCACGTCACCGCTCTCCACCCGCTGCGACCACACTCGAAACTTCATGTCTGTCACCCTTCTTCATCTGGCGCGAGGCCTCTCGAACGAGCGTGTTCAGGCGGGACCGTCGGCGCAGCGGTCGCCGAGGTCGAAGCGGCAGAAGATCGTCTTGCCGCCTCCTCCTTCCGGGGCCCACCACAGGGCATCCGCCAGCCGGTGAATGATCAGCAGCCCACGGCCTGAATCAGGAAGAACTGCCTCTGGCAGGCAGTGAGCGAGCTGAGGTGAGAAGGGCTCCTCGCGGGGGAAGGTGGGCGGGCTGGAGTCTTCGTCGGCTACGCCGAGGAACAGCCACTTCGGCCACTTGGCGAGCGTGATATCGATCCGGCGCGGGGCACCTTGGTGAGTCAGGGCCTTGTCAGGTACCGCATGGTGGACCACGTTGCCAACCAGCTCCGAGACGACTAGCCGTGCGTCCTCAGCCAGCCAGCCCAGCCCCCAGTCTTTCAGCGCGCTGCGCACCGTGTTGCGCGCGACGAGAACGGTGTCTGGCGAGTCGGCGTAGAGCGTCAACGCGCGGAACTGTTCCAGGCGGACGGTGTGCGCTCCGTCGATATGAGTAACGATCGGAGTTAGCGTGCCGACGTCGAGGGCCCGTTCATCGCTCATGCGGTGAGCATCGTGCCGGTCAATGGGACGTAGGAACCTCCCTCGAAACCCACTTCGGGACGTCCTGGGCCGGGTAGAACGTCCCTATCGACGTCCTGGGCTGTGGGGAGAAGGCTGATGCCGAACGAGAGACTTCGTGCCGTAATGGAATCTGGAGGCTGGACGTGCAGCACCCTCGCGGAGAAGGCTGGGGTGGACCCCAAAACGGTCGAACGCTGGGTGACTCTCGGTCGTACTCCGCGTCGCGTGACAGCCACGTCGGCGGCAGAGGCGTTAGGTGAAGACGTGTTTGCACTATGGCCAGCGCTCCGACAGGCGCGTGCTGCACGCGCGGTCAGTCCCGAGCTGGTAGCCCTCTACGACCAGCGTGCGGACGTTCCCATGTCGTCATTCATCGACATGCTCTCGAAGGCCCGTGAGCAGATTGACGTGCTTGTGTACGCTGCCGTCTTTCTACACGAGACGTACCCGCGACTTAACGATCTCCTGCGAGGGCGTGCCGCAGAAGGCTGTGCAGTCCGCGTCGCTGTGGGCGACGCAGATTGCTCGAACGTGCAGCAGCGCGGGCATGAGGAGCAGTTCGGTCATGGCATCGAATCCCGCTGCCGCCTCGCCCTCATGCACTATCGGCCGCTTGTCGGTGTACCCGGCATCGACGTACGGACCCACGGGACCACCCTCTACAACTCCCTCTATCGCGTGGATGATCAGGTGATGGTCAACGCCCATGTTTGGGGAGTAAACGCCTACGGAGCTCCGGTCTGGCACCTCCGCCGCAATGGCGCGGGTGGGATGTTCGACACGTACGCCCGTAGCTTCGACGCTGTGTGGGCGACAGCGAATCCGGTGGGAGAAGAGGGCAGTGATGCGCACTGAGTACTACGACGACCCGGACGCGCCTGAGCCGAACAGCATGGTCGTCGCCGCTTCCGCTGTGGTCGTCGACGAACACAAGCGCATCCTGCTCCAGCGCCGCCGGGACAACGATCTCTGGGCTCTCCCGGGCGGCGGCATGGACATGGGCGACTCTCTGCCGGGCACAGCGGTGCGGGAAGTGAAGGAAGAGACCGGGCTGGACGTAGAGATCACGGGGCTCGTCGGGACCTACACCGACCCGCGCCATGTCATTGCCTATTCGGACGGCGAGGTGCGCCGACAGTTCAACGTCTGCTTCACCGCCCGCGTCATCGGCGGCCGGCTCGCCATCTCTGACGAGTCCACGGAGCTCAGGTTTGTCCCGCCTGAAGAGCTGGCCGAGCTGCCCATGCACCACACGCAGCGGCTTCGGCTCACACACTTCCTGGAGCGGCGTCCGCAGCCCTACCTGGGCTGACGCGGTGTCCTGGGCATCGGAAAAACCGTGTGGTTCGAGCTGGGCGTCTTGCTAGGCTCCGACCGCACGTGAGTGCGTGACTACTGCTGTGACGAGGGAGGTTGATGAATATGGCTGGCGCCGACCTTCATCAGCATGCCCTCACACCACACAGGAGTTTCGCGTGTCATTTTCTTTCTCGCTGACCGGCGCTGATCTGACCACCGAGCGTCTCGTGCTGACGCACTGGTCCACCGACGAGTTGTCCGCCGTCCTCGACGGCCGTCGGCTCGCTCACTGGGCGGAGGACTTCCCCGCCGAGGGTGACCGTGCCATCGCCGGTTTCATGTCCGAGCAGCCGGAATGCCTGCGGGAGACGTACGGCCAGCGGCAGATCATCGAGCGGGCGACCGGGCTCGTTGTCGGTGCCATCGGTCTGTTCTGGCCTCCCAGTGACCGTTCCATAGAGATCGGGTACGGGGTCGTCCCGTCCCGGCGCGGTCGCGGCTACGCCACCGAGGCCACCCGGGCCCTCGCGGGGTTTGTTCTGACCGCCCCTGGCGTGGACACCGTGTACGCCAACGTCGAGCTCTCAAACCCGGCCTCAGGCCGGGTGCTGGAGAAGGCAGGGCTGCGGCGCGTCGGCAGCGACGCGGAAACGGCCCGGTACGTCGGCACGGCCGCCGATCCGACCGCCTGCTAGTCCCTGCGGGACGGGGCCGCCACCAGCTGTACCCAACGGTGGCGGCTCAGTCCGCCAGCACCTTCGGCGTCCGGCCCTGCTCGACGTCCAGCAGCCGTTGCGCCTGCATCCGCGCCACCGAGAGCAGGATCTTCGCGCTGTCCGGCTGCTTCTCTTCGTCCTGATAGATCAGCTCGGCAAGTACCGCGCCTATGCGCACTGTCATCGTGAGACTCGGTGTGGCGTAGGCGGCCCGGGGTTCGGAAAAGGCCACGCTCTCGTTGCCGACCGTCGGCATGGACACCGCTCTGTTCCCGGGCGCATTGGCCTTGTTTCGGCCCTTGAGCGCAGCTCCCGCCGCCTTTCGGTCGGGGTATGCGGCAAGGTGGACGTACACGCTGCCGGTGTCGCCCGGTGCCTTGTACTGCACGACGGCCGTGCTCCACATCGTGTAGCAGTCGCGGGAGTTGCCCTCGGTGCACCGCTGGTCCTTGGGGATGTCCCGAGCGGACGTCGGTGCTACTCCGGTTCTCCATCCCGTCGGCATGCTCCGCAGGTCCGGCAGCGCCTTCCGCAACCCCTCGGCATCGAGCCTCACGTCCGGATCAGGGAACGTCTCCCGCTGCGCACCGTCCTCGGAGCCGGTCGCCGTCTCTGGCGCCGCCGTTCCCTCTCCACCGCACCCCGCCGAGCCGCCCAGCGCCATCAGCACCACGGCGAGCGCGCATGCGCGACTGAGCGGCCCCCTCCGAACGCGTCGCACGATCCCCTCCGGCCTTCCCACTTTGAGCGCAAACGCCGAGCATAAGGGGGCCGTGCCCGCGCTCACGACTCCGGGCGGTGTGCGTGGAAGATGCCCCAGCGGAGGTGGTTGTCGCGGCAGGCGGCGACCCAGAGGGGCAGGTTTTCCAGGAGGCTCTTCACATAGGCGGGGCTGATCACGTCCTGGAGCTGCGCCGCCCGGCGGTGGGTCTCTTCGGTCAGGCGGAGATAGTGGGTGAGCAGCTGCTCGCTCCGGTCATCGAACTCGACGTCCGGCAAGCCGAGTTTACGAAGCTGCTCGCGGTAGAAGGACGAAGTCGCGAGGGCGGTGACCTCCAGGCGGGCCACGACCGGGCGCAGTGCCTCCGCAGGGGTGCCCTCCGCCGCCATGATGTCCGTGAACACCAGGTCGCCACCCGGCTTGAGGACGCGGGTGGCCTCCCGGAGGAGCGTTGCGCGGTCGCCGCTGTGGCAGAAGGCTTCCTGGGACCACACGACGTCGAAGTGGGCGTCGGGGAACGGGATGTCCTGGAAGGAACCGGTGACGACCTGGATGAGGTTGTCGAGGCCGCGCTCGGCGTTGGTCCGCCGGTGGCGTTCGTTCTGGCTCTCGCTGATGTTCAGTGCCACGACCTGGCCCCTGAACCGCTCCGCCAGATAGCGCGTCGCGCCGCCGTACCCGGAGCCCAGGTCCAGCACCGTCCTGTCCGGGCCCAGGCGGTCGGCGACCTTGTCGGCCGCCTTCTCGACCGTGCGCCGGGAGGCTTTCGCCACCGGTTCGTGCTCGTGGGCGTAGATGCCGGTGTGGATGTCCTCGCCGCCCCAGACGGCGTCGTAGAAGGCGTCGACGTCACCGGTGTCGTAATAACGACGGGCCGCTTCGGCGGCGTTCGCGGCGTTCGCGGCGGCCGCGTTGTTCGCGTTGCTCTGCGTGCTCTCGTTGCTCATGCTGTCGTCCTCGCTCGGTCGGTCGTCCGGGTGCGAATCCACACAGGTACAGGGCGTGACACTAACGGAGGCTATCCCTCCGTAGTGCCGTGCGCGTAGGGGGTGCGCGCGATCCGGTCTAGTCTGCCGAGTCGTGGCAGAACAGCGACACATCCGCGCGCAGCGAGCCCGAGCCCAGGCCATCGGGGGTGGTGTCCGCTGCGGCGGCGTGGTCGAAGTGCTGGAGCGGGTCGTCGGGGTGCAGGCCCAGGACCCGGCGTCGGCCGCGCTCGGGGTGCGGGCCCGGTCCGTCGGGCTGACCGCCGGGGACGTGCGGTGGGCGGTGGGGGAGGAGCGGGCGGCGGTGCGCGGCTGGTTCATGCGCGGCACGCTGCACCTGGTGGCCGCCTCCGATGTGCGCTGGCTGCTGGACCTCCTTGGCCCGGTGTTCCTCCGGTCGGGGGAACGGCGGCTGAGAGAGCTCGGCCTCGACCCGAGGCTGTGCGCCCGCGCCGAGCGCGTCATCGGTCTCGCGCTCGCCGCCGACGGCCCGCTCACCCGGGCCGAACTCACCGAGCGGCTCGGGACCATCGGCGTCCCCACCCAAGGGCAGGCGGCCTTCCACCTCATCCGCCGTTCGGCGCTCACCGGGCAGATCTGTTACGGCCCGGAGGGCGACGGCCCGGCCGCGAAGGCCCGCTTCGCGCTGCTCGACGCCTGGCTGCCCGCCGCCGGGCGGCAGCCCTGGGAGGGCGAGGCCGCCGTCGCCGAACTGGCCCGCCGCTACCGAGCGGGGTACGGGCCCTCCGAGGCCCAGGACTTCGCCACCTGGTCCGGACTACCGGTGCCGACGGCCAAGCGCGCCTGGGCGGCGGTCACGTCCGACGAGGAGGGCGGGGGTCCGGCCGAGGCAGGCGACGTGCGGCTGCTGCCCGCGTACGACAACTACCTCACCGCGTACCGGAGCAGGGAGTTGTCCGTGCCGGCCGCGCACGAGCGGCAGGTGTGGCCCGGCGGCGGGCAGATCCGTGCGTCCATCGTCGCCGACGGCTGGGCCGTCGGCACCTGGAGCCGTGGTGCGAAGGGGTGCGGTGGGGTGATGGTCAGCCCGTTCGGCGCACTGTCCGCCGGGGTCGAGGACGGGGTCGCGGCGGAGGCCGCCGACATCGACCGGTTCCTGGAGAGGGAGTAGGCGGGGCGCACACGGTTCCGCCGGGAGCGGCCGGGACGCCGGATCGCGCGCCCCGGCTGCCCGCCGTCGCCCTCCGCCGCCGCGCATCGCACAGCACTTCGTACGGCGATCTGGCGCTCCCTGCTCGAACCTTGCCGAAAAATCCACTATCCGGGTGAACTGCGCCTTCTTATGTGTGGCGCGGCGTTCATTGCGGGATGGTCAGAAATAGGCTGGCACGCCATCGGCGGGGCCCTGGGCGTGAGAGGAGTACGGCGATGACCATTACGGACGTCGTGCGCACCCCTCCCTGCTCGCTCTGTCAGGAAGCCGGCGACACACCGCTCACCCGTTCCCCTGAACCGCGGCTGGTCGTGCCGGTGGGGGAGGTGCAGTGGAAATCCCGTATCGATCCGGCGTCGTCCGCTCACGCTCACCCCGCCGGTCGCCTGGTAGGAGGATCTCCGTGGCAACCCTCTGCAGACCGGCCATCGCCGTTCCGGAGCATGTGATCACCAGGGACGAGACCCTGGAGTTGGCCCGCACGCTGCACGCGGGGCACCCCCAGCTCGATCTCGCCCTGAGACTCATCGGCAACACCGGCGTGCAAACCCGCCATCTCGTACAGCCGATCGAGGAAACCCTGAAACATCCGGGGTTCACCGCGCGCAACGCCCTCTACGAGGAGGAGGCGAAGGCGCGCGTCCCCGAGGTCGTCCGGCGGGCGCTGGCCAACGCCGAGCTCGATGTCCGCGACATCGACATGATCGCGTACGTGTCGTGCACCGGCTTCATGATGCCGTCGATGACCGCCTGGCTCATCAACAACATGGACTTCCGCACCGACACCCGGCAGCTGCCCATCGCCCAGCTGGGCTGTGCCGCCGGCGGGGCGGCCATCAACCGCGCCCATGACTTCTGCATCGCCTATCCCGACGCGAACGTGCTGATCGTCTGCTGTGAGTTCTGCTCGCTGTGCTATCAGCCGACGGACCTCGCGGTCGGGACACTGCTGTCGAACGGGCTCTTCGGGGACGGCATCGCCGCCGCCGTGGTGCGCGGCCGTGGCGGCACAGGGGTCAGCCTGGAGTGCAACGGCTCGCACCTGGTTCCCGACACCGAGGAGTGGATCTCCTACGGGGTCCGGGACACCGGCTTCCACTTCCTGCTCGACAAGCGCGTGCCCGGCACGATGTCCATGCTCGCCCCGGCGATGCGGGACATGGCGGCGCCCTACGATTGGGACGTCTCCGGGCTCGACTTCTACATCGTGCACGCGGGCGGGCCCCGGATCCTGGACGACCTGTGCAAGATCCTGCGCCTGGAACCGGAGATGTTCCGCTACAGCCGGGCCACGCTGACCGAGCGCGGCAATATCGCCAGCGCGGTCATCTTCGATGCCCTCGACCGGCTCTTCGAGGACGGCGGTGCCGACCACGACGCCCGGGGCATCATCGCGGGCTTCGGCCCCGGCATCACCGCCGAGATCGCCCTGGGGACCTGGTCCGACCGGGGCAAGGAGCGGGAGCCGGCGGCGCGCGAGGCAGTGACGATCCCGGTGTGAGTCACGGCGCACAGGCCGCTGGGGGACCGGGCCCGGCCCGGTCCCCCAGCGCGCACGCGTATCCCAGAGGCTTGCCCAGGGAGTGCCTCAGGGATTGCCTCAGGGAGGGAAGTCCTCAGAGGTTTCCTCTGAGGTTTTCTCTGAGGTTTTCTCAGAGGTCGAACTCCGCGGGGTTGATGCCGAGCGCGTAGCAGACCTCGCGGACAACGGCCTGCTCGGTCTTGTCGAAGTCGCCGTCGGCACCGCCGATGACAATGCCGATCTGGACGACGGCACGCGCCTCCACCGGCTTCTTCTGCACCTTGCCGATGGTCTGCATGACGCTGACCTTGCCGAAGTCGAAATCGACCGTCAGCTTCTGGCAGTAGTCGTTGAAGCGCGCCTGCAAATCGTCGGCGGGGAAGTTCTTCAGCACATCGTTGGTGGCGATGAGCGCGGCGACCCGCTGCCGCTCGGACGCGTCGATCGAACCGTCAGCGGCTGCCACCAGTGCGCACATCGCCATGCTCGCGTCACGGAACGCCCCACTCTTGAGGTCGTTCTTCTTCGCCATCAGCTGGCCCTGCATCGTGGTGGCCGAGTCCTTGAGCCGGTCCCAGAGCGCCATGTGCCATCTCCTCGTGAACAAATAGGGGTGCACTGGGGAGAACTGTTCCGGTGGGTAAAGAAGTTCCCAATGGGACGCTTTGGATTTATGGCACCGTCGATTTACGGCCAACTCAGGACGGGGCGGCGTGGAGTCCGGACGTGTCGGCGCGGAGTCTGGACGGCCGGCGCGGAGTCAGGACGGGCCGACGGGAATCAGGACAGGTCGACTTCCAGTGGGTCCAGGTGCAGTGGCTCGACCTTGCCCTCCATCATCGCGCCCAAGCCGACCACCGCGCACACGTCGGGGTCCTTCGCGATCTCCACGGGCATCCCGGTGCCGGTCCTGATCATGGAGTCCAGGCCGGGCAGCACCGCGCTGCCGCCCGCGAGCGTCAGGCCCCGCACTCCGAGGTCCGCCACCAGGTCCGGCGGGCACTCGCGCAGGACCCGGCCGATGGCGTCGAGCACGGCGGTGAGCGGGGTGTTGATCGCCTCGCGGACATGGGCGGTGCTCACGCGGACGGTCCGGGACAGCCCCGTGGCCACGTCCCGGCCCCGCACCTCCGTGCTCTCCGGCGACGGGATCGCGCGGAGCGCCAGATGCAGCGGGTGCAGGCCCTGGGTCGGCAGCATCAGCTCGTGCTGGTTGCGTACGTGCTGGACCACCGCGTAGTCGATGGCGTCCCCGCCCACGAGCACCTTCTCGGCGGCCACGATCGACCCCAGCGACAACACCGCCACCTGCGTCGACGCCGCCCCGCACACCACGATCATCGACGCCTCGGGCTGCTCGACCGGCAGCCCGCAGCCGACGGCGGCGGCGATCAGGGTGTCGACCAGCTCGACCCGGCGCGCGCCGAGCCCCGTGAGCGTCTCGACGGCCGCGCGCTGCGCGAGCGGATCGGAGTCGTGCGGAATGCAGACGGCGGCCCGCAGCACGGGGCTGCGCCGCCAGGCCTTGCGCAGCTTCTGGCTCATGAGGTGGCGCAGCATCCGCTGGGCCATGTCGATGTCGACCACCGTGCCGCCCGAGATGGGCCGCACGACGCGGATGTGCTTGGGGGTGCGGCCCGCCATGCCGTCGGCGAGGGAGCCGACCGCGATCAGCGAGCCCGTGTGGGTGTTGAGGGCGACGATGCTCGGCTCGTCCACGACCAGGCCGGTGTCCTTGAGGTAGACGCGCGTTCTGGCCGCACCGAGGTCGACGGCGACGTTGCAGCGGCGCAGCTGCTCAAGGCCGAGCGTCATGGCAGGTCCTCCCCAAGGGGCCGACGGATTGCGTGCCGCCGCGCGCGGCGGCCTCTGCCGTCATCGTGCGCGGCATGGCGCGGAAGCGCCCGTTGGGATGCGCCGCATGGGGTGACGGCCTGTCAGGGCCAGGGGATTGGCGTGGTCCGATCGGGTGGCTGTGTCCTCAATCGCCGGACGGGCTGCTGTGCTGTGTCCTCAATCGCCGGACGGGCTGATTTCAGCCCGTCCGGCGATTGAGGACGCGCCCGCAGGGCGCCCGCCGCCGCAGGCGGCAAAGACGCGCCTACCCCTTCGCATCCGCATAGCACTCCACGACCGCCGTGGTGAAGGGGAAGCGGACCGGGGTGCCGTCGAAGACGACGTCCCCGGCGCGGTCCGAGGCGGTGCGGATGGCCGCGGTGACGGCCTCCGCCTCCTCCTCGGGGCAGTGCACGATGACCTCGTCGTGCTGGAAGAACACCAGTTCGGCGCGGAGGTCCGTGAGCTCCTGGCGGAGCGCGGCGAGCAGGGCGAGCGCCCAGTCGGCGGCGCTGCCCTGGACGACGAAATTGCGTGTGAAGCGGCCTCGGGCGCGGCTGGCCGGGGTGCTGCCGTATCCGCTGCCCTCCTCCGGCTCGGCGGCCTCCTGGGGAAGGCCGGCCTCCTCGGGCACGGCCGACGAGGCCGGCGGGCAGGTGCGGCCGAGCCAGGTCCGTACGAGCCGGCCCGCCTCGCCCGCCCTCGCCGCGTCGTCGACGTACGCGACGGCGGCGGGGAAGCGGCGGCGCAGGTCGGCGAGGTGCTTGAGGCCATCGCCCGAGGTCTGGCCGTAGACCGCGCCGAGCAGCGCGAGCTTGGCCCGCTCGCGGTCACCGGAGAACGCCCGGTCGGACAGGGCGGCGTACAGATCCCGCTCGTCGGCCGCCACCTCCATCAGCCCCGGGTCGCGGGAGACGGCGGCCAGGATCCGAGGCTCCATCTGATCGGCGTCGGCGACGACGACTCGGGATGCACGGCGCGCGCCGGGTGCTGCGCGCGTACGACCGGGACGGCCGCATCCTCGGCGGGACGCTGGTCGAGCTCCCCCAGGAGCGGGCGGCGGAGGTGGACGGGATCCTCCGCGATGTCCTGGCGGATCCGGAGGTGGCCCTGGTGCACGTCCGTGCGGTGGAGTTCGGGTGCTTCATGGTGGAGATCCGCCGTGGCCTTGACCGGCGGACCGGATGACAGGATGCCGTCCGCCGTCCGTCGTGTCGTCCGCACCACCGCTGCGCGGCGGTGTCCTCAATCGCCGGACGGGCTGGAATGGGCTGAGCTCGGCCCGAACCAACGGCCTGGAAGGGGCTGAGCTCAGCCCCGAATCAAGCCCGTCCGGCGTTTTGAGGACGCGGCCGCAGGCCGTAAGTGCGACCCCTACCAGCTCGACTTGCGCACTCCCGGCAGGTACCCCGCGTGTGCCTGCTCGCGCAGATTCACCCGGGACAGCCCGAACGTGCGCAGGTATCCGCGCGGGCGTCCGTCAACCGAGTCCCTGTTCCGTACGCGCGTGGCACTCGCGTCGCGCGGCTGGCGCCGCAGCTCGCCCTGGGCCGCCAGCCGTTCCTCCTCCGGCGTGTGCGGATTGCGGATGACCGTCTTGAGCAGGGCTCGGCGGGCCGCGTAGCGGGCGACCGTCAGACGGCGCTGTTCGTTCTTCGCGATCTTGCTCTTCTTCGCCATCAGACACGACCCCCACGGGCACGGATGCGGGCGACGGCGGCCTCGATGCCGATCACGTCGACGGTCTTGAGGCCCTTCGCGCTCAGCGTGAGCCGCACATGGCGGCCCTCGCTCGCCAGCCAGTAGCGCTTGCGCTGGATGTTGGGGTCGAAGCGGCGGCCGGTGCGCCGGTGCGAGTGGGAGATGGAGTTGCCGAAGCCGGGCTTGCGGCCGGTGAGTTGGCAGTGGGCGGACATGGGTCAGACCTCCGGTCCTCGGGCGGCTCCTCCGAGCCTAATGAAAATGGAAACCATTTCTGCATAGTAGCCCGTATGGCCCGCAACGAGCTACGCCCCGTCATCAAGCTCCGGTCCACCGCCGGGACCGGTTTCACCTACGTCACCCGCAAGAACCGCCGTAATGACCCCGACCGCCTGGAACTGCGGAAGTACGACCCGGTCGTCGGCCGTCACGTCACCTTCCGAGAGGAGCGCTGAGCGCCATGAAGCCCGGAATCCACCCCGCCTACGGGCCCGTCGTCTTCCGCGACCGGGCCGCGAACTACGCCTTCCTCACCCGTTCCACCGCCACCAGCGACAAGACGGTCGAGTGGGAGGACGGCAACACCTATCCCGTCATCGACGTCGAGATCTCCTCGGCGAGCCACCCCTTCTACACCGGCACCGCCCGGGTGATGGACACCGCCGGCCGCGTGGAGCGCTTCGAGCGGCGCTACGGCAAGCGCGAGGGCCGCCGATGACCGCGCCGCATCCGTTGCCCGTGGTGCTGGTCGGCGGACTGCACGCCGACGCCCGGCGGGCCACCGTCGACCGGCTCCTGCGCACCGCGCCGGGCAGTGTCGCGCTCCACCACGACCTGGCGACGGCCGCGGAGGGGACGGTCCGCCGCACGGTCAGGGACGGCTCCGGAATCCGGGACGAGGGCGAGACACCGCTGGTCAACGACTGCGCGTGCTGTGCCCTGCGCGAGGACCTGATGCCGGAGCTGGAGCGGCTCGCCCGCGCCGGGGACTGCCGACTCGCCGTCGTCGAGCTGTGGGACTCCGTCGAGCCCAGGGCCATGGCCGAGGTCGTCGTGGCCTGTGGTGGCGACGACGTCCGGCTGACCGGAGTGTTCACGGCCGTCGACCCCGCCCTCGTCCTGCCCTACCTGGGCTGCGGTGACGACCTCGCCGAGTTCGGGCTCGCGGCCGCGGCGAGCGACCAGCGCACGGTGGCCGACACCTTCGCGCGTCAGCTGGAATACGTCTCCGTGCTCGCGCTGACGGAGGACGGCGAGGGGGAGCCGGTGACTCCCGCCGCCGACGCGAACCGGGTGACGGAAGGGGAGGACGTCGGCCCTGCCGACGCCGCCGACTTCGCGCTGCTCGCCCAACTCGCCCCGGCCGCCCGGCACATTCGGATCGAGTCGGTGGAGCTGGGGGCCGCCGCTGTCGCCGGCTTCGACGTGGAGGCCGCCGCCGCCCGGCAGCACCCGGCGTGCGCGCTGCTGCCGCAGACCGCCGACACGGACGGGGTCGCCACGCTCGTATGGCAGCGGCGCAGGCCCTTCCACCCCGGGCGGCTGTACGCGGCGCTGGAGGACCTGAGCTGCGCCGCGGCCCGCAGCCGGGGGCGGTTCTGGCTCGCCGACCGGCCCGACACGCTGCTGTCGTGGGAGGCGGCGGGCGGTGCGCTGCTGGTGGAGGACGTCGGGCCGTGGCTCGCCGCACTGCCGGACGCCGCCTGGGAGATGGTGCCCGCGACCCGCCGGGTGGCCGCCTCGCTGGACTGGCACCCCGAGCACGGTGACCGTACCCAGTACCTCACCTTCACCTCGCCGGGGCTCGACACCGACGGGCTGACGTCCCTGCTGGAGTCGTGCCTGCTCACGGACGCGGAATACGAGGCGGGACCGGAGGAGTGGCGACGGCTGTCGCGCGCTTTCGACGAACTCCTCGATCCGGTCGGCTGATTCGGGCTACGGGTTCGATCTACGGGTTCGACCTACGGGTCCGGCTTGCTGGCCCGGCCTGCTGGTTCGACCTACGGGTCCGGTCCGCTGATCCCGTCCACTGATCCGTCCACTCCGTCCACCGATCCGAGCCGCCGAGCGGCGCCTTTCCCTTCCCCCTTCGCCCCGGCCCCACCAATTCCCGAAGCCCGAGAAAGGACAACGCCCATGGCGCGCCGTCCCGAGCACCGCAAGAATCTCAAGCCCCGGCCGAATCCCCTGGACGCCGCGGGAATCACGTACATCGACTACAAGGACATCGATCTGCTGCGGAAGTTCATTTCGGACCGCGGGAAGATCCGTAGTCGGCGCGTGAGCCGTGTCACCGCACAGCAGCAGCGGCAGCTGTCCCGTGCGATCAAAAACGCCCGTGAGATGGCCCTGCTGCCGTATTCCTCTTCCTCTGCCGCGAAGTAGCGGTGAGAACACCCTGCGTGCACGTGCATCGGCTCATGCAGAAGCACATGAACGCAGCTATGATCCGGAGCAGTTGTCATCCCCGAATCCGCGGCCGGGGATGCCCCTGCAACTCTCCGGGAGAGTCCAGTGCCCCAGGCGTACAACGGCATGGCCGCATCGGACATCGAAGATGTCGTCTGGCAGAAGAGCCGGCATTCCAACTCCCAGGGCTCGTGCGTGGAGTTCGCGAAGCTGCCGGAGGGCGGGATCGCCATGCGGAACTCCCGCTTCCCGGACGGCCCCGCGCTCGTCTATACGCCGGCCGAGATCGAGGCCATGCTGCTGGGTGCCAAGGACGGCGAATTCGACCACCTGGCACGCGACTGACGCCCCTCGTGTACGACCGCGCCCCCCGTCGGGGACGGCCGCACGCGTCAGTCGCGTGGCAGGCGGAACAGCGCCCACACGACCTTGCCGTGCAGGGCGCCGGCCAATGGGTGCCAGCCCCAGCCGTCGCTGAAGGACTCCACCAGGAACAGACCCCGGCCGCGCTCGTCGGCGGCCTCGGCCTGGCTCGCGACCGGGCTCTCCTCGCTCGGATCGCGCACCGCGCACACCAGCCGTGACGTCCAGCGCATCAGATGCAGCCGCACCGGCGGTTCGTACCCCCCGTGACCACGGTCGTCCGGCAGGGCGTAACGCATGGAGTTGGTCACCAACTCCGAGACGACCAGAGCGACATCGTCGAACAGTCCGTGCAGGTCCCACTGGTGCAGCGTGGTCCTGGTGAACTTCCGAGCCGTTCTGACCGCTTCGAACCGTGGTGGCAGCGCACAGGACGCCGAATTGGAGACGGCGGATGAGTCGATCGCGGGAAGCCCTCGCCACAGCGGAGAGAGCACAGTCGATCCTTCGGTACCCATCCGAGGCACTCCTGGCATTCGTGGACGTGACGTGCACGTGTGCGAGGCCCATCGTTCCCAATGCGCATGGCGGATGCAAGGGCAGATGCACGTGCACGCGGGGGATTTGGGGGCGCACAGGGGGTTTGGTGCCCAATTTTCCTGCGCCCTCCAGGCGATGTGTACTGGCCGACTCCGGTACGAGACCGGTCTCGGTAACCGGATGGGCACTCAACGAAGCCTGGAAGTGGCAGACTTCGGCGCCGGGGGAACGGGGGTCGCCCTCAGAAGGGTGCGGAAACCTCAGGCCGGGACAGGAAGGGTCGCAGAGATGACCACGAGCGAGTCGAGCGGTTCCGTGGTGCGCCGCATACTCCTGGGCTCACAGCTCAGGAGGCTGCGCGAGTCGCGTGGCATCACGCGCGAGGCAGCCGGGTACTCGATCCGTGCGTCCGAGTCGAAGATCAGCCGTATGGAGCTGGGCCGGGTGAGCTTCAAGGCGCGTGACGTGGAGGACCTCCTCACGCTCTACGGGGTCACGGACGACGCGGAGCGCGAGGCCCTGCTGGGCCTGGCCCGCGAGGCCAACGTCGCCGGGTGGTGGCACAGCTACGGCGATGTGCTCCCCGGCTGGTTCCAGACGTACGTCGGGCTGGAGGGCGCCGCCTCGTACATAGGGATCTACGAGGTGCAGTTCGTGCACGGCCTGCTCCAGACCGAGGGCTACGCCCACGCCGTCGTCGTGCGCGGCCAGCCCGAGGCCCACGCGGCGGAGGTCGAGCGCCGCGTCTCGCTGCGCATGGAGCGCCAGAAGCTCCTCTTCTCCGAGCGCGCCCCCGTCTTCCACGCCGTGCTGGACGAGGCGGCGCTGCACCGCCCGTACGGCGGTCCGGAGGTCATGCGCGAGCAGCTCCAGCACCTCATCGACATATCCGAGCAGGCCAACGTCACGCTCCAGGTGATGCCCTTCGCGCACGGCGGGCACGCGGGGGAGAGCGGCGCCTTCACCATGCTGCGCTTCCCCGAGTCGGACCTGTCGGACGTGGTGTACCTGGAGCAGCTCACCAGCGCGCTCTATGTCGACAAGGCCGAGGAAGTGGCGCAGTACGGACGGGTGATGGAGCGGCTGCACGACGACAGCCTCTCCCCCTCCCGCAGCAGGGACCTCTTGAGGCGGCTCCTACAACTCGTCTGACACATCAGTACGATGACGTTCCATCAGGAGTCCGCACCTCGATTGGGCGTCACGGGCGCCCCGGTCCGCAGACAGGATGGCGCATGTCCTACTTCGACGAGTTGGCGTTCCAGTACATCGACGGCGAGTGGCGGGCCGGCAGCGGCTCCTGGGACATCGTCGACTTCAATCCGTACGACGGCGAGAAGCTCGCCTCCATCGCCGTCGCCAGTGTGGCCGAGATCGACCAGGCGTACCGCGCCGCCGAGCGCGCCCAGCCCGCCTGGGCGGCCACCAATCCGTACAGCCGCCGGCTCGTCTTCGAGCGGGCGCTGCGGATCATCGACGAGCGCGAGGAGGCGCTGACCGAGGCGATCACGGCGGAGGTCGGCGGCACGGCCGTCAAGGTGGCCTTCGAGCTGCGGTTGGTCCGGGAGTTCCTGCGAGAGTCGCTGCACCTCGCGCTGCTGCCCGAGGGGCGCGTCCTGCCATCGCCGGACGACACCAAGGAGAACCGTCTCTACCGGGTGCCGGTCGGCGTGGTCGGGGTGATCAGCCCGTTCAACTTCCCCTTCTTACTGTCGATCAAGTCCGTCGCCCCGGCGCTCGCGCTCGGCAACGCCGTCGTCCTCAAGCCGCACCAGAACACCCCCATATGCGGCGGCGGACTGGTCGCCAAGGTCTTCGAGGAGGCCGGGCTGCCGCCCGGTCTGCTCAACGTGGTCGTCACCGACATCGCCGAGATCGGTGACGCGCTCATCGAGCACCCCGTGCCGAAGGTCATCTCCTTCACCGGATCCGACCGGGTCGGCCGCCACGTCGCCACCGTCGCCGCCTCGCACTTCAAGCGCACGATCCTCGAACTCGGCGGCAACAGCGCACTGATCGTCCTCGACGACGCCGATCTCGACTACGCCGTCGACGCGGCCGTCTTCAGCCGCTTCATCCACCAGGGGCAGGTCTGCATGGCCGCCAACCGGGTGCTCGTGGACCGATCGGTCGAGGCCGAGTTCACCGAGAAGTTCGTCGCCAAGGTCAGGACCCTCAAGGTCGGCGACCCCGCCGACCCGGCCACCCACATCGGCCCGCTGATCAACGCCGGCCAGGCCGAGAGCATCACCACGCTCGTGGAACAGACCATCGCCGACGGGGCCACCGCCCTGTTGCACGGCGCGTCCGACGGCACGCTCGTCGGGCCGTCGGTGCTGACCGGCCTCGCGGCCGACTCCCCGGTCCTGGGGCAGGAGATCTTCGGCCCGGTCGTGCTGATCATCCCGTTCGACGGCGAGGAGGAGGCGGTACGGATCGCCAACGACACCCCGTACGGGCTGAGCGGCGCCGTGCACACCGCCGACATCGAGCGGGGGGTGCGGGTGGCCAAGCGCATCGACAGCGGCATGGTCCACGTCAACGACGGCACCGTCCACGACGAGCCGATCGTGCCCTTCGGCGGCGAGAAGCACTCGGGTGTGGGGCGGCTGAACGGCGAGGCGGTGGTCGACGCCTTCACCACCACCAAGTGGATCTCGGTCCAGCACGGGCGCAGCAGATTCCCGTTCTGACCGTCCCGATCCGCGCGGCCGCCTGGAGCACCGTTTTCGGACTAATGCGGGTTGAGGACAGAAGTTGACCGCATGGGGTCCTACTTTTGAGGCATCGCGAGAGAGCGGCGCGAGACAACGGCCCGAAAGGCAGGACCCCATGGTTACGCACGTGATCGAGAAGGACCCCTCCGACGAGCGCGGCACCCTGCTGGCGTTCGTGGAGGCCCAGCGCGGCGGTCTGCGCCGGGCAGTCCTCGGCCTGAGCGAGGAGCAGGCGGCGGTCAAGCCCAGCGCGAGCGAGCTGTCGCTCGGCGGTCTGCTGAAGCACGTCGCCGAGGTCGAGAGCAACTGGGTGCGGATGGCCCAGCAGTTGCCGCCCGAGATCGAGCGGGACCAGTCGACCTGGTCGGACAGTTTCCGGCTGACCGAGGGCGAGAGCGTCGCGGGAACGCTCGCCTACTGGGACAGGGTCGCCGAGGAGACCGAGCGTTTCATCCGTTCTGCCGACAGCCTGGAGCAAACCTTCCCGCTGCCGGACGCCCCGTGGTTCCCGCCGTCGTCGCGGGTGTCGCTGCGCTGGATGCTGCTCCACCTGGTGGAGGAGCTCGGCAGGCACGCGGGCCACGCGGACGTGATCCGTGAGTCCCTCGACGGCAAGACCGCCTTCGAGCTGGTGGCCGAGGCGCAGGGGGCGGCGGGCCAGGGCTGAGCCGGGCGGGGGGCCCGTTCCGCCTAGGCTGGCTCCAGGGCCCCGCAGGTGTGCCCCGGTACGGGCACGACCAGGTGGAATGAGGAAAGACGATGTCGGCGATCCGGCTGTTGGTGCTGGGAGCGGTGCGCCAGCACGGGCGCGCCCACGGCTATCAGGTGCGCAACGACCTGGAGTTCTGGGGCGCGCACGAGTGGTCCAACGCCAAGCCCGGATCGATCTACCACGCGCTCAAGCAGATGGCCAAGCAAGGACTGTTGATCGCGCACGACGTCGCCCCGAGCGAGGCCGGCGGGCCCCCGCGGACGGAGTACGAGCTGACGGGCAAGGGCGAGGAGGAGTACTTCACGCTGCTGCGTGAGGCCCTCTCCTCCTACGACCAGAAGGTCGACGTCCTCAGTGCGGGCGTCGGATTCATCGTCGACCTGCCGCGCGCCGAGGCCATCGCGCTGCTGAAGCAGCGGGTGGAGTCGCTGGAGGAGTGGCGATCCGAGATCGGCCGGCACTGGACCCCGGACGTGGGCGAGGACTGGGGCCACATCGGCGAGATCATGGGCATGTGGGTGCACACCGCGCAGAGCGGGGCGCAGTGGACCCGCGGGCTGATCGAGCGCCTGGAGGGCGGGGCCTACGTCATGGCGGACGAGGGCGATCAGTGGAAGGGCATCGTCACCAGCGACGAGCAGTGATCCGGCGGCCGGGAGCGCGCTGAGCGCCGACGGGGGTCGGACGCCACGGACGAAAGTCGGTAATCAAGTTTGACTACGTTCGGGACGGGGAGTACTTTCCTCGCGTAGTCAAGTTTGACTACCGATCGGAGGAGAGCGCATTGACTGACACCGATCACGCGATCGTTGTCGAAGGACTGCGGAAGGCCTACGGGAAGAAGCGAGCCCTCGACGGCCTGGACCTCACTGTCCCGCGCGGCACCGTCCACGGGTTGCTCGGGCCCAACGGGGCCGGCAAGACCACGGCCGTCCGCGTCCTCGCCACCCTGCTGCGACCCGACGCCGGCCGGGCCGAGGTGGCCGGACGCGACGTACTGCGCCACCCCGACGAGGTCCGTCGGCGGATCGGGCTGCTCGGCCAGCACGCCGCCGTGGACGAGGAGTTGAGTGGCCGTCAGAACCTCGACATGTTCGGCAGGCTCTATCACCTCGGCCCCCGCCGGGCCGCCGCCCGCGCGGGGGAACTGCTGGAACGGTTCGACCTGGCCGACACCGGGCGCAAGCCGGTCGGCCGCTACAGCGGCGGCATGCGGCGCCGCCTCGACCTCGCCGCCGCGCTGATCCCGGCCCCCGAGGTGCTCTTCCTCGACGAGCCCACCACCGGCCTCGACCCGCGCGGCCGCACCGAGGTGTGGGAATCGGTGCGCTCCCTGGTCGGCGGCGGCACGACCGTGCTGCTGACCACCCAGTACCTGGAGGAGGCCGACCAGCTCGCCGACCGGATCTCCGTCGTCGACACCGGCAAGGTCATCGCGGCGGGCACCCCCGACGAGCTCAAGGCCCGGCTCGGCGGCGACCGCATCGACGTCGTCGTGCGCGACGCCGGCCGACTGGCCGACGCCGGGGCCGCCGTGGCCCTGGCCGCCCGTGCTGCGGCGGTCACCACCGACGCCGACCGCCGACTGATCAGCGCGCCGGTCACCGACCGGATGGCCGCGCTGACCGGGACCGTCCGGGCACTGGCGGCGGCCGGCATCGAGGCGGCGGACATCGCGCTGCGCCGCCCGACGCTCGACGAGGTGTTCCTGCACGTCACGGGCGCCGCACCGGTCGGCGCCGAAGCGAAGGAAGGAGCGGCCGCATGACCCATGCCCCCGCGCACGTCCCCGACCGTGCCCCCGCACCGGCGCACCCCTCGACATGGGTGCTCGCCGATTCCTGGACCATGACCCGGCGCGGCCTCGCGCACTGGGCCCGGCAGCCCGTCCAGGTGCTCGTCGGCCTCGCCTTCCCGGTCATGATGCTGCTGATGTTCGCCTACTTCCTCGGCGGCGGCATGACCGTCCCGGGCGGTGGCGACTACAAGGAGTTCCTCGTCCCCGGCATGCTCGCGCTGACCATGGCCTTCGGCCTGGAAGGCACGATGGTCGCCGTCACCCAGGACCTCAACAAGGGCGTCATCGACCGCTTCCGATCCCTGCCGATGGCCCCCTCCGCCGTCCTCGTCGGCCGCAGCGCCCTGGACATGCTCCAGTCCGTGCTCAGCCTGCTCGTGATGATCGGCGTCGGGCTGCTGATGGGCTGGCGCTGGCACGACGGCCCCGGCAACGCCCTCCACGCGGTGGGACTGCTGCTCCTGCTGCGGTTCGCGATGCTGTGGCTCGGCATCTACCTCGCGATGGTGGCGGGCAAGCCCGAACTCGTCCAGGCCGTACAGATCCTCATCTGGCCCGTCGGCTTCCTCTCCAACGTCTTCGCGTCCGCCGAGACCATGCCCGGCTGGCTCGGCGCCATCGCCGAGTGGAACCCGATGTCGGCCACGGCCGCCGCCGTCCGGGAGCTCTTCGGCAGCCCCGGCGTGGACGGCGGCTCATGGGCCGCCGTCCACGCCCTGTCGATGGCGGTGGCCTGGCCGCTGCTCCTGCTCGCGGTCTTCCTGCCGCTAGCCCTGCGGCGCTACCGGGGTCTGGGGCGGTGAGGGGACGGGCAGCCGCTCAGTGATGGAAGGCGGTGGCGACGGCCTGGGGCCGGTCCAGCGGTCCCGGCTGTCGCCGCAGCTCCGGCAGGAGGGCGCCCAGGTCGTCGAGGAACAACTCGGCGAGGTCGAGCGAGAAGCCGTTGCGGCAGACGACACGCAGCACGGACAGGTCCTCCCGGTTCGGCGGGAAGGTGTACGCGGGCACGAGCCAACCGCGCTCCCGCAGCCGCCGCGACACATCGAACACGTCGTAGTTCGTGACGCCGTCGGCCGTCGTGAACGCGAAGACGGGCAGTTCGTCGCCGCGGGTCAGCAGCCGGAAGTCACCGAGCGCCTCGATCCCGTCGGCCAGCTTGCGGGCCACGTCACGGGAGTTCCGCTGCACCGCCCGGTAGCCCTCCCGGCCCAGCCGCACGAAGGTGTAGTACTGCGCGGCGACCTGCGCGCCCGGCCGGGAGAAGTTCAACGCGAAGGTCGGCATGTCCCCGCCCAGGTAATTGACCCGGAACACCAGCTCCTCGGGCAGTGCGGCCGCGTCCCGCCACAGCGCCCAGCCCACGCCGGGGTAGACCAGCCCGTACTTGTGCCCGGAGGTGTTGATGGACGCGACGCGCGGCAGCCGGAAGTCCCACACCAGCTCCTCGTCGAGGAACGGCGCGACCATCGCGCCGGACGCGCCGTCCACATGGACCGGGATGTCCAGGCCCGTGCGCTCCTGGAGATCGTCCAGCGCCGCGCAGATGTCGGCCACCGGCTCGTAGGACCCGTCGAAGGTCGAGCCGAGTACGGTGACGACCCCGATGGTGTTCTCGTCGCAGAGCGCCGCGGCCCCGGCGCCGTCGAGGTGGAAGCGGTCGCCCTCCATGGGCAGCACCCGGGCCTCGACCTCCCAGAAATTGCAGAACTTCTCCCAGCAGACCTGGACGTTCGCGCCCATGACGAGATTGGGCCGGGCGCCGCCCGACGGATAGCGATCCGCGTTCGCGAGCGCCCAGCGCCGCTTGAAGGCCATCCCGGCGAGCATGCACGCCTCGCTCGAGCCGGTGGTCGAGCAGCCGACGGCCGAAGCCGGGTCGGGCGCGTGCCAGAGGTCGGCGAGCATCCGCACACAGCGCTTCTCCAGCTCCGCCGTGCGCGGGTACTCATCCTTGTCGATCATGTTCTTGTCCCGGCACTCGGCCATCAGCACACCGGCCTGGGGCTCCATCCAGGTGGTGACGAAGGTCGCCAGGTTGAGCCGGGCGTTGCCGTCGAGCATCAGCTCGTCGTGGACGAACTGATAGGCGGCGTGCGGGGGCATGGGCCCGTCGGGCAGGGCGTGGCGCGGTGGCTCCGACGCCATGCCGCCGAGCGGGTCTGCTTCGCCGTAGAAGGGGTTGACGGAGAAGCCCCGCGGGGAGGCGTCCGCCCGGTCGTCCGTGCCATTGCCCTTGTGCAGTGCCATGGTCTGCGCGTGCCCCTTACTGTGCGGTCTAAGCGGCGGACCAGGCAGCTCGTCACCGGGGCTCTGCCCCGGACCCCGGTCCTCAAGCGCCGGACGGGCTTGATCGGGCCGGGGTCGCCTCCTATGCGAACAGGCTCATCGTTGTGAGATCACCACTGCCGTGCCGTACGCACAGACCTCCGTGCCGACGTCCGCCGCTTCCGTCACATCGAAGCGGAACATCAGCACCGCGTTGGCGCCGCGGGCCCTGGCCTGCTCGACCAGGCGCTCCATCGCCTGGTTACGGGTCTCGACCAGGGTCTTGGTCAGACCCTTGAGCTCGCCGCCGATCAGGGATTTCAGGCCCGCGCCGATCTGGCTGCCGAGGTGCCGGGAACGGACGGTGAGGCCGAAGACCTCGCCGATGACCTTGTCGACCCGGTAGCCGGGGACGTCGTTCGTCGTGACCACCAGCACATCGGACTGGCTCTGCCCGCCACCGAAATCCTCGATGCCCATCGCACGCACCTCCGTGTTGTGCAGTTTTGCCGGATGTCTA
Organism: Streptomyces sp. NPDC033229; assembly: GCF_055576875.1. Classification (NCBI taxonomy): domain Bacteria; kingdom Bacillati; phylum Actinomycetota; class Actinomycetes; order Kitasatosporales; family Streptomycetaceae; genus Streptomyces; species Streptomyces sp. NPDC033229. The sequence goes on from NZ_JBVIQR010000004.1 coordinate 179,715, forward strand.
CCGAGACGCACGTCGGGCCCGGAACGTTGCGCCGACCGGGTGTACCGCCCCGGCAACCCTCTGGAACCAGGACCCCGGCGGCCGCGTTGATAACTTGGGGCCGCACACACGCCTCCCCCCGCCTGTGCCCGGGCCTCGCACGAGCCTGCGCCTCGACCCAGGAGCCTGTCCCCGTGACCCCCATGACCACCCTCGCGCTCGGCCCCCAGTGGCTGGACCCGGACTACCTGATCGGTGAGTTCGGCCTCTACGGCGTGCTGGCCATCGTCTTCGCCGAGTCGGGCCTGCTCATCGGCTTCTTCCTGCCGGGAGACTCGCTCCTGTTCACGACCGGCCTGCTGGTCACCGCGGGCACGCTGGACAAGCCGCTGTGGCTGGTCTGTCTGCTCGTCGTGCTCGCCGCCGTCCTCGGCGACCAGGCGGGCTATCTCTTCGGCCGGAAGGTGGGTCCGGCGCTCTTCAAGCGACCCGACTCGAAGATCTTCAAGCAGGAGAACGTCGAGAAGGCCCATGAATTCTTCGAGAAGTACGGGCCGAAGTCCCTGGTGCTGGCCCGCTTCGTGCCGGTGATCCGGACGTTCACGCCGATCATCGCGGGCGTCGTCCGGATGAACTACCGCTCCTTCCTGATCTTCAACATCATCGGTGGCACCCTGTGGGGCGCCGGCGTGACGCTGCTGGGCGCCGCACTCGGCAACGTCGAGTTCGTCAAGACCAATATCGAGGCGATGCTGGTCGCGATCGTGCTGATCTCGGTGGTCCCGATCGCCATCGAGTTCCTGCGTGCCCGTTCCAAGGCGAAGAAGGCCCCGCCGGTCCTCGGCGGCGGCCCCGAGGACGGCCGACCGCCGGCCCAGCGCGGCCGGCACGCCAAGCGCTGAGCCCCCGCCGACACCGCCCCGTCGACACCGCCCCGCTGCGGTCCCGACCCTGGTCGCGACCGAAGTGGGGCGCTTTCGTCCGCATGTGCGGACCCCCACTGGGCACACGCGCCACTGATCGTGCATGGTGGCCGTAAACAGGGCGGGCGTACGAGGAGCAGTGGTGGTGGATCGGCAGTGGGGCGGCAGCAGCGCCTCGGACGCGGAGACGGTCGAGGACCGCAAGCCGCAGTCCGACGAGGCGCACAGCGCCTTCACCCCGCCGCTGGGCGTGCCCCTGCCGGCACCGCCGGAGGACGAGCACCCCACCTCCGAGTTCGCCGTGCCCGAGGGCGTCGCCCCCGAGCCGGAGAACGAGCCCGAGGGCTCGGCCTTCACCCTTCCCCCGGGCACCGCCGGGCCGAGCACGACCCAGGGGACGCCGTACGCGGCCTTCACACCGCCCTACGGCATACCCAAGGTCAACCTCACCAAGGAAGTGCCCTGGCAGGACCGCATGCGCACCATGCTGCGCATGCCGGTGGGGGAGCGACCGGCCCCCGAGCGCCCCGGGAAGGCCGACGAGGCCGGTCCCGCCGTTCCGCGCGTACTCGACCTGACCCTGCGCATCGGCGAGCTGCTGCTCGCCGGCGGTGAGGGCGCCGAGGACGTCGAGGCCGCGATGTTCGGCGTCGCGCACGCCTACGGGCTCGACCGCTGCGAGCCGACCGTCACGTTCACCCTGCTGACCGTGAGCTACCAGCCGTCCCTCGTCGACGACCCGGTCACCGCCAACCGCACGGTCCGCCGTCGCGGCACCGACTACAACCGGCTCTCCGCCGTCTTCCGGCTCGTCCACGACATCACGTCCCAGGGGCTCACCCTGGAGGAGTCCTACGGCCGCCTCGCCGAGATTCGCCGCAACCGTCACCCCTATCCGGGCTGGGGGCTCACCGTCGCCTCCGGGCTGCTCGCGGGCGCCGCGTCCATGCTCGTCGGCGGCGGGCTCGTGGTCTTCCTCGCGGCGGCGGCCGGAGCGGTACTCGGCGACCGGCTGGCCTGGCTGGCCTCGGGGCGCGGACTGCCGGAGTTCTACCAGTTCGTCGCGGCGGCGATGCCGCCCGCCGCGATAGGCGTCGCGATCAGCGCCAGCCACCCGGACGTCCAGGCGTCCGCGGTGATCACCGGTGGGCTGTTCGCCCTGATCCCCGGGCGGGCCCTCGTCGCAGGCGTCCAGGACGGTCTGACCGGCTACTACATCACCGCCGCCGCCCGGCTCCTGGAGGTCGGCTACCTCATCGCGGGCATCGTCTGCGGCGTGCTGATGGTCCTCTACGGGGGCGTGCACGTCGGCGGCGCGGGGACCCTCGACCCCGAGGCGGCGCTGGAGCACGTGGAGCGGCCCCTCATCCAGATCATCGCGGCGATGCTGCTGGCCCTCGCCTTCGCGGTGCTGCTCCAGCAGGAACGTCACACCGTGCTCTGGGCCACGGTCAACGGCGGCGTCGCCTGGGTCATCTACGCGGCCCTCGCCGACACGGCCGGGATGGACCCGGTGCCCGCCACGGCCATCGCCGCCGGGGTGGTCGGCCTCTTCGGCCAGCTGCTGTCCCGCTACCGGTACGCGTCCGCGCTGCCGTACGTGACGGCGGCCATCGGCCCGCTGCTGCCCGGTAGTGCCACGTATTTCGCGCTGCTGAACTTCGCGAAGAACGAGCTGAACGCCGGCATCGCCAGCCTCACGAGGGCCGCCGCGCTCGCCCTGGCCATCGCCATCGGGGTGAACCTGGGCTCCGAGGTCGCCCGGCTCTTCCTCAAGGTCCCGGGCCCGCCTGCGCCTGGGCGGCGGGCGGCGAAGCGGACGAGGGGGTTCTAGGCCTTTCCGGTGGGCCTTCGGCTGCGGGCCGTCGTTGCCGCCTGCGGCGGCGAGCGCCCTGCGGGCGCGTCCTCAAGCGCCGGACGGGCTGCAAAAGCAGCCCGTCCGGCGCTTGAGGGCCGGGGTCCGGGGCGGAGCCCCGGTAACCACTCAGTGGTGCGAGCCGCCCGCAGCCTCGAGGCGCTTGTACGAGGCCTCGATCTCGGCCTCGGCCTCGGCGCGGCCGACCCAGTCGGCGCCCTCGACGGACTTGCCGGGCTCGAGGTCCTTGTAGACCTCGAAGAAGTGCTGGATCTCGAGGCGGTCGAATTCCGACACGTGGTGGATGTCGCGCAGGTGCTCCACGCGCGGGTCCGAGGCGGGGACGCAGAGCAGCTTGTCGTCGCCGCCGGCCTCGTCCGTCATGCGGAACATGCCGATGGCGCGGCACTTGATGAGGCAGCCCGGGAAGGTGGGCTCGTCCAGGATGACGAGGGCGTCCAGCGGGTCGCCGTCCTCACCGAGGGTGTTCTCGACGAAGCCGTAGTCGGCCGGGTAGCTGGTCGAGGTGAAGAGTCGGCGGTCCAGACGGATGCGACCGGTCTCGTGGTCCACCTCGTACTTGTTCCGCGAACCCTTCGGGATCTCGATGGTGACGTCGAACTCCACGGGTGGCTCCTTCATGATCAACACATGCGTCTGGGTGCTTCGCGCTACCGGGGGCGGGTGCCGTGCTCTCGGTGAAGCGCAGTGATTAAGTGTCCCTCACGCGGGTGTGTGGTGGCGAAAGGGGCTGGTCCGTAGTGCCTGAGGCCAGAACGTGGCAGTTCAGGTGGTGGCGGAACGCCCCACGGGAGCAGCGCCGGACCGTGCGGTTCGTCGCGGCGTCCGCCGTGACCGGCCTCGTGGTCGCGACCGGCGCGGTGGCGGCCGCCGGTCCCTGGGACGAGGGTCAGCGTAAGGCCGAGCGCGCCCGTGCCGCGGCGGGACCGGCGACGGGTGGCGAGCATCACGCCGAGGCCCGACGCCCCCTCGTGGCGCCGGTCCTCGCCCCCCTCGGCGGGCAGGGCGGCGCCACGGGCGGAAAGTCCGGCCGCGCCACCGCCCCGGCACCCACCCGGGACGGTCTGACCGACACGTTGAAGCCGCTGCTGGAAGACGGCGGCCTGGGCCCCGACCGCTCGGCCTCCGTGGTCGACGTCGCCACCGGCGAGCAGCTCTACGGCGCCGACCAGGACACCGCCTACACCCCCGCCTCCACGGTCAAGCTGGCCACGGCGGCAGCCGCGCTCTCCGCGCTCGGCCCCGACCACCGCATCGACACGACCGTGGTGAAGGGCAAGGACGGCATCGTGCTCGTCGGCGGCGGCGACCCGACCCTCACGGCCCGGGAGGGTACGGCGGACGCCGCCGGCCTGCGGACGCTGGCCGACGCCACGGCCCGCGCCCTCAAGGCCCGCGGCACCGCCCGCACCAAGCTCACGTACGACACCTCCCGCTACTCCGGGCCCGCGCAACACGTCATCGGCCCGAACGAGAACATCGCCCCCGTGAGCGCGCTCATGATTGACGAGGGCCGCCAGGACGACTCCGACCGCGGCCCCGCCGAGCGCGGCGCCGACCCGGCCGCCGACGCGGCGGGGCGGTTCGCCTCCCTGTTGCGCGAGCGAGGCGTCGAGATCGACGGTGACCCGTCCGGCGGCTCGGCACCGGCGAAGGCGGAACGTCTCGCCGTGGTCTCCTCCCCGCCGCTGTCCGCCCTGGTCGAGCGGGCCCTCACCAACAGCGACAACGACATCGCCGAGGCCCTCGCCCGCCAGACCGCGCTCGCCTCCGGCCAACCGGCGAGCTTCGAGGGCGCCGCGAAGGCCGTCACCGACCGCCTGGCCAAGCTCGGCCTCCCCATGTCCGGCGCCCGCATCGCCGACGGCAGCGGCCTCGACCGCGCCGACCAGGTCTCGGCGGCCCTCCTCTCCCAACTCCTCGCCCGCGCGGCGGACCCCGCGCATCCGGAACTGCGTCCGGTCCTGACGGGCTTGCCGGTGGCGGGTTTCAGCGGGACGCTGCGCTCGCGTTACGCGGATGAGGCCGGACGCGGCCTCGTCCGTGCCAAGACGGGCACGCTGACGGGGGTGAACTCCCTGGCGGGTACGGCGGTGGACGCGGATGGCCGCCTCTTGGCTTTCGCCTTCATGACCACGGGGTCCGGTGACCCGGAGGGTGCGCAGCGAGCCCTGGACCGTATGGCGACTGCGGTTGCCGGGTGCGGTTGTCGTTGACGGATGCCGCTGCGCGGCGGGCTTTGACCGTTGGCGGGTTCCCCGCCGTTGCCGCTGCGCGGGGCGTTGTCAGGTCGGTGCCGGGCCTGCGGGGGCCTCCCCCTCCTGCCGGGGGGAGGAAAGACCCAGTGGTGACCGGCACGTGAGAACTGACCGCAACGCCAGAGGTTTTTTCCCCACCCACCACGGGAGGTGGCGGGTCGGAGCGGGCCCCTTGCGGGGCGTAAAGCGAAGCAGCCCCGCAAGGGGCCCGCGGAGGCCCGACACCGCACCGAAACAGCCCCGCGCAGCGGACACGCCCCGCGTCAGCGGGAAACGGCGGGGAACCCGGCAAAGGTCAACCCCTAACCGCCAGCCGCGCGCAACACGTACCGTGAAAGGCATGACAAGCCTCGGTGGTGCGGAGATGGTCGACTGGAAGCTCGCGGTGGCGACCGCGACCCGGCTCGTGCGGCCGGGGCCGGAGGTGAGCCGGGACGAGGCGCGGGCGATCGTCGCGGAGCTGCGGCGGCACGCGAAGGCGTCGGAGGGGCATGTTCGCGCGTTCACGCGAATGGCACCACCGGTCCAGGACGGTGACGCCTTCGCGGGTGACACCCCCGTGCTCGTCGTGGACCGGGCCGGGTGGATCAAGGCGAACGTCGAGGGGTTCCGGGCGATCCTCGGGCCGTTGCTGGAGAAGATGCAGGACCGCCGCAGCGGTGCGAGCACGGCCGTGCTCGGTGCCGTCGGCGGCAAGGTGACCGGTGTCGAGCTGGGGATGCTGCTGTCGTTCCTGGCGTCCAGGGTGCTCGGACAGTACGAGACGTTCGCCCCGGGCACGGGTGATCTCCCCGGTGCCGGCGCCGGAGGCGGAAGGCTGCTGCTCGTCGCGCCGAACATCGTGCACGTCGAGCGCGAGCTCGAAGTGGATCCGCACGACTTCCGGCTGTGGGTGTGCCTGCACGAGGAGACGCACCGGACGCAGTTCACGGCCGTGCCCTGGCTGCGCGCCCATATCGAGGGCGAGATCCAGTCGTTCCTGGGGGAGACCGAGGTCGACCCGGCGACGCTGCTGGAGCGGCTGCGCGAGGCCGCCCAGTCGCTGGCGGGCGGCCGGCCGGAGGGCGAGGACAGTGGGGCGCCCCGCATCGTGGATCTGGTCCAGACGCCCGCGCAGCGGGAGATCCTGGCCCGGCTGACGGCCGTGATGTCGTTGCTGGAGGGGCACGCCGACTATGTGATGGACGGTGTGGGGCCGCAGGTCGTGCCGTCGGTGACGGAGATCCGGGAGAAGTTCCAGCAGCGGCGGGCGCGCGGCGCCGGCCGGCTGGACGCGGCGCTTCGCAAGCTGCTCGGACTGGATGCGAAACTCCGGCAGTATCGCGACGGTGAGCGTTTCGTGCGGGCCGTGGTCGACGAGGTCGGTATGGACGGGTTCAACCGGGTATGGACTTCGCCCAACACGCTCCCGACCAAGGCGGAGATCGCCAAACCCGCGGACTGGGTCACGCGAGTGCACCGTAAATCCGAGAAGTAATTCGAACACGCCCCCTGTGGGATGAACGCCCCCGTAATCACCCGTCCGAGGGACCGTGAGCCAAGGGTGGGCGTGCGATGCTCGGGTAAAGGCTCGCTTCTGTCACCATCGACGCACACAGCGTGACTGATGCTCGAAGCTCGTACAGCTCCGAACCCCCTCCATTGGAACGATTGGACACAGGGACATGGGTCCACATCCCGCGGTCGCCGCGATACGCCTGGCGGTCCGCCGCGTACTCCACGACGTCCTCACCCTCGCTCCGCCCGCCGCCGTGCCCTCCGGGGACCGCCGGCCGCTCGTCCTCGTCGCCTGCTCCGGCGGCGCCGACTCCATGGCACTCGCCTCCGCCCTCGCCTTCGAGGCCCCGAGGCTCGGGGTCCGGGCCGGCGGGGTCACCGTCGACCACGGCCTCCAGCACGGCTCGGACCTCCGCGCCGCGGAGGTCGTCAGCCGTCTCGCCGCCTTCGGTCTCGACCCCGTCGAGGCCGTGACGGTCACCGTGGGCAGGGAGGGCGGCCCCGAGGCCGCCGCCCGTGACGCCCGCTATGCCGCCCTGGACGCCGTCGCGGAGCGCCACGGCGCCGCCGCGGTGCTCCTCGGCCACACCCGGGACGACCAGGCGGAGACCGTCCTGCTCGGGCTCGCCCGCGGCTCGGGCATCCGCTCGCTGTCCGGCATGGCCGTCGCCTCCGGGGCCGGTGGCCGCTACCGCAGGCCCTTCCTCGGCCTGGACCGGCAGACGGCCCGCAAGGCCTGCATGGTCCAGTCGCTCCCCGTCTGGGACGACCCGCACAACGAGGACCCGGCGTACACCCGCTCCCGGGTCCGCCACGAGGCGCTGCCCGTGCTGGAGAAGGCGCTCGGCAAGGGCGTCGTCGAGGCCCTCGCCCGCACCGCCCGGCTCTCCCGGGACGACGCGGACGCCCTCGACGCCTGGGCCGCCGACGTCGAGCCCTCCGTGCGCGACGAGACGGGCGCCCTGGAAGCCGCGAAGCTCTACCGGCTGCCCCCCGCGGTCCGCCGCCGTGTGCTGCGCCGCGCGGCCATCTCGGCGGGCGCCCCGGCCGGTTCGCTCTTCGCCCGGCACATCGAGGAAGTCGACCGGCTGATCACCGGTTGGCGCGGCCAGGGGGCCATCAACCTGCCCGGGCGCGTCGCGGTTCGCAGGCAGGGTGGCAGACTGGTCCTCCGGCAGGGCTGATTCGAACGAGCAGCGAACGAGCCTCGGCTCGCCTCGGATGAGCCGGATGAGCCTTAAACAAGCGGAGTGGCGCGGGTGGACGACAAGGACATGGGCACCGACCTCAAGTCGGTGCTCATCACCAAGGAAGAGATCGACGCGAAGCTGGCCGAGCTGGCGGCGGAGATCGACGCGGAGTACGCGGGCAAGGACCTGCTGATCGTCGGTGTCCTCAAGGGCGCCGTGATGGTCATGGCGGACCTGGCGCGTGCGCTGTCGACGCCCGTGACCATGGACTGGATGGCCGTGTCCTCGTACGGCGCGGGCACGCAGTCCTCCGGCGTGGTCCGGATCCTCAAGGACCTCGACACCGACATCAAGGGCAAGCACGTCCTGATCGTCGAGGACATCATCGACTCCGGTCTGACGCTGTCGTGGCTGCTGTCGAACCTGGGCTCGCGCGAGCCGGCGTCCCTCAAGGTCGTCACCCTGCTGCGCAAGCCGGAGGCGGCCAAGGTCGCCATCGACGTCAAGTGGGTCGGCTTCGACATTCCCAACGAGTTCGTCGTCGGTTACGGCCTCGACTTCGCGGAGAAGTACCGCAACCTGCCCTTCGTGGGCACGCTCGCGCCGCACGTCTACGGCGGCTGAGCCATCCGGCCCCGGACAGGGCCCCTCTCCGGCGGGCGGGAACCGACCGACGGTTCCCGCCGTTGGAGCATGCGAAGACGGTTTGGTTGACCGTCTCCGGCAGCGTCGGGTGACAATGCTGGGGTACCGTCCGAAGGTCAGAAGTTTCAAGCATTCTTTTTCAAGCACTGCAAGGTCGAGCAGAACACCGTACGCACAGGCACCCCGATCAGGGGCGGCCGTGCCTCACTGTGGCAGGAGGGACGGGGCGCTTGCGCCCCGTATGGATGGACGTGAAGCGCTACTTCCGTGGGCCGGTCATGTGGATCGTGCTGGCCGTCCTCGCCGTGGTCGTGTTGATGCAGGTCGTCGGCTCGTCCGGCGGCTACAAGTCGGTGGACACCAGTCAGGTCGTCAACGCGATCGACAAGAACCTGGTGAAATCGGCCGAGCTGACGACCGGTGACGAGAACAAGGTCAAGGTCGAACTCAAGCCAGGCCAGAAGGTCAAGGGCAGTTCCAAGATCCAGGCGAACTACATCGGCGACCAGGGCGTCGAGATCTCCAAGGATCTTCAGGCCAAGGCCGACGACGACAACAAGGACACGCTGCCCGACGGGTACAACATCGCCACGTCGAAGCAGAACCCCTTCATCGGGGTGCTGCTCTCGCTGCTGCCGTTCGTCCTCATCGTCGTGGTCTTCCTGTTCCTGATGAACCAGATGCAGGGCGGCGGCTCCCGGGTCATGAACTTCGGGAAGTCCAAGGCCAAGCTCATCACCAAGGACACCCCGAAGACGACCTTCGCCGATGTGGCCGGGTCCGACGAGGCGGTCGAGGAGCTCCACGAGATCAAGGAGTTCCTCCAGGAGCCGGCGAAGTTCCAGGCCGTCGGCGCCAAGATCCCGAAGGGTGTGCTGCTCTACGGCCCGCCCGGTACGGGCAAGACGCTGCTCGCGCGCGCCGTCGCCGGCGAGGCGGGCGTGCCGTTCTACTCGATCTCCGGTTCCGACTTCGTCGAGATGTTCGTCGGTGTGGGTGCCTCCCGGGTCCGTGACCTGTTCGAGCAGGCCAAGGCCAACGCCCCGGCCATCGTCTTCGTCGACGAGATCGACGCCGTCGGCCGGCACCGCGGCGCGGGCCTCGGCGGCGGTCACGACGAGCGCGAGCAGACCCTCAACCAGCTCCTGGTCGAGATGGACGGCTTCGACGTGAAGGGCGGCGTCATCCTGATCGCCGCCACGAACCGCCCGGACATCCTCGACCCCGCGCTGCTGCGCCCCGGCCGCTTCGACCGGCAGATCGCCGTCGACCGCCCGGACATGCAGGGCCGTCTGGAGATCCTCAAGGTCCACCAGAAGGGCAAGCCGGTCGCCCCGGACGTCGACCTGGGCGCGGTCGCCCGTCGTACGCCCGGCTTCACCGGCGCCGACCTGTCGAACGTGCTGAACGAGGCGGCGCTGCTCACGGCCCGCAGCGACAAGAAGCTGATCGACAACCACTCGCTGGACGAGGCGATCGACCGTGTCGTGGCCGGACCGCAGAAGCGGACCCGGATCATGAGCGACAAGGAAAAGAAGATCACCGCGTACCACGAGGGCGGTCACGCCCTGGTCGCGGCGGCGTCTCCGAACTCCGACCCGGTGCACAAGATCACGATCCTGTCCCGCGGCCGTGCGCTCGGCTACACCATGGTCCTCCCCGACGAGGACAAGTACTCCACCACGCGCAACGAGATGCTCGACCAGCTGGCGTACATGCTGGGCGGCCGCGCGGCCGAGGAGCTGGTCTTCCACGACCCGACCACCGGTGCGGCCAACGACATCGAGAAGGCCACCGCCACGGCCCGCGCGATGGTCACGCAGTACGGCATGACCGAGCGGCTCGGCGCGATCAAGTTCGGCTCGGACAACAGCGAGCCGTTCCTGGGCCGTGAGATGGCGCACCAGCGCGACTACTCCGAAGAGGTCGCCGCGCTGGTCGACGAAGAGGTCAAGAAGCTCATCGAGACCGCGCACAACGAGGCGTGGGAGATCCTCGTCGAGAACCGCGACGTTCTCGACAACCTGGTTCTGGCCCTCCTGGAGAAGGAGACGCTGAACAAGGAGGAGATCGCCGAGGTCTTCAAGCACATCGTGAAGCGCCCGGCCCGCCCGGCGTGGACCGGTTCCTCGCGTCGTACGCCCTCGACCCGCCCGCCGGTGCTCTCCCCCAAGGAGCTGGCGCCGAGCAACGGCGTCCAGCCCGTGGAGTCGGTCGACCTCCCCGAGGACGCCCCGCGCTCCTACGGCGGCGGGAACGCCACCCCGGAGAGCTGATCAGCAGGATGTGACCGGCGCCCCACGGGCCCGGAATGGATGCCGCACCACCCAGGTTATTAGCCTGGGGGTGCGGCATCTCGCATGTCCGGGCCGCGCAGTGCGAACGAAACAGAGAACGAGGCAACTCCCATGACCGACCCGGTGACGCTGGACATCGAGGGCCCCGTCGGCGCATTCGACGAGAAGCGGGCCGAGAACGCCGTCCGCGAGCTGCTCATCGCGGTCGGGGAGGACCCGGACCGGGAGGGCCTGCGCGAGACGCCGGCACGCGTCGCCCGGGCGTACAAGGAGATCTTCGCGGGGCTGTGGCAGGAGCCGGAGGACGTCCTGACGACGACGTTCGACATCGGCCACGACGAGATGGTGCTGGTGCGGGACATCGAGGTCTACAGCACCTGTGAGCACCACCTGGTGCCGTTCCACGGGGTGGCGCACGTCGGCTACATCCCGGCGACGAGCGGGAAGATAACGGGCCTGTCGAAGCTGGCCCGCCTGGTGGATGTCTACGCCCGCCGCCCGCAGGTGCAGGAGCGGCTCACGACGCAGATCGCCGACTCGCTGATGGAGATCCTCGAGCCGCGCGGCGTGGTCGTGGTCATCGAGTGCGAGCACATGTGCATGTCAATGCGGGGCATCCGGAAGCCCGGTGCCAAAACGCTGACGTCGGCGGTGCGGGGCCAGCTGCGTGACCCCGCTACCCGCGCGGAGGCGATGAGCCTGATCATGGCCCGCTGAGGCGGACCGTACGGCGCTACGCGCTGAGGCGGCTGCCCATCCACTGGAGGGTGGGGTTCAGCTCACGGCGCCACGTGTTGAAGTTGTGGCCGCCGCTGTCGAGGATGATCGAGGACACCCGGGCGTCGTTCTTGGCCATCTTGATGAACTTCAGGGTGTCCTTGTAGTTGTGCTCGCCCTGCTCGCTGCTGGTCACCAGGACCGAGATCGGCGGGGTCTTGGTGTTCTTCAGCCGCCACATCACGTTGTTCTCGTTCTCCAGCTTCTTGCTGCCGCCGAAGAGGGAACCGGTCGTGGGGTCCTGCAAGGCCTTGTAGTAGCCGGAGAGCGAGGCGGCGGCGCTGTAGGCCTCGGGGTGGCGCATGGCGATCTTCAGCGCGCAGTAGCCGCCGGTGGAGTTGCCGATGATGCCCCAGTTCGCGGCCTTGTCGCCGACGCGGTAACGCTGGGAGACCGCCTTGCGGAGATCCTTCGTGAAGAAGGTCTCGGCCTGGGGGCCGTTGGGTATGTCGATGCATTCGGTGTCACGCTGCCCCACCACCGACGGCCGCATCATGACCAGAATGGTGGGCTGCATCTTCTTCGCCTTGGCGAGCTTGTGCGCCCGCGCCGGGTAGTCCAGGCCCTTGATGAGGGCCTCGGAGGTGCCCGGGTAGCCGGTCAGGACGACCGAGGCCGGAAAGGTCTTCTTCGCGTACTCCGGCTGGAAGTACTCCGGCGGCAGATAGACGTAGGCCGGACCGTTGATCTTCGAATCGACGCCCGCGACATTGATCTTCTCGATCTTGCCGCCGACCCGCGGTACATCGCCGCGCGGCACCTTTACCGCCTGCGTGCTCACGACCTGCACCCGCTTGCCGCTGGCGCTGTGGTCGACGACGACGCCCTCCGACTTGACCTGGCCGAAGAGGTCGGCCCAGGAGCCGTAGAAGCCGAAGGACTGGTTCGCCCACAGGCCTATCGCCGCGAACAGCGTCAGCTGCGTGGCGAGCATCATTCCGACGCGGCCGAGGATCGATCCGATGCTCTTCTTGCCCAGGCGGGGCCAGAGCCAAATGGTCAACGCGAAGAGCACTACCGCGGCCGAGATGGCCAGCAGCAGTACCGCCATGCTGGTGAGACCCATGAGGTGCTTTCTGCCAGAGCGACCGGATGCCCGAGTCGCGGAATGGTTACTTCTTTCCGGGCTTGGCCCCCGGCGGAACCTCAACCCCGAAACCGTCGTCCTACAGGGCGCATAAAGTCCGGGCGCTGCCGCCAGACGGCGCAGGTCCACTCGACAGGACGACGGGAAGAGATGTCTGTCAGGGTAGATGGCAAAAAGTCCGATGGGGTTCCCGAGGGGGCCAAGCGGCTGTCGAGGCTCGCGCGCATCGTCAGAGGGCCGAAGCCCGAGAAGGTGCCTGCCGTCGTGGGCACGGTCGCCGCGCTCATCGGTCTGGCGGACATCGTGGCCGGGGTCGTCCCCCGGTACCGGTGGAGCAGGATGCACGCGCTCTCCGAGGTGCTTCCCGGCACGGTGACCCAGCTGGCCGCGGCCGGCTCGATCATCGTCGGCATCCTGCTGCTGATGCTCGCCCACGGCCTCAAGCGCGCCAAGCAGCGCGCCTGGTTCGCCGCCGTCGTGGTGCTGCCGATCGGTGCCGCCGCGCAGCTGATCTACCAGCACTCCCGCATCGGCACCGCGCTCACGCTGCTGCTCTTCGTCTACCTGCTCCGGCACAAGAAGTCCTTTGCCGCGCTTCCGGACCCCCGCAGCCGCTGGAAGGCGGTCGCCAACTTCATTCTCATGGGCGGGGCCAGCTTCGGCCTCGGCTGGGTGATCGTCGGTTCGCACGCGAACAAGATGGTCGGCGACCCGCCGGTGCTGGAGCAGATCGAGCACGTCATCTGGGGCCTCTTCGGCTTTGAAGGATCGATCCGCTACACCGGCGGCGTCGACTACACGGTCGGCTACTCCCTCGGTGCCCTCGGTCTGCTGACCGTGGCCACCACCGCCTACCTGGCGTTCCGCCCGGCGTACCCGGCGCCCGTCCTCACCGAGGAGGACGAGGACCGGCTGCGCGAGCTGCTCGCCAAGCACGGCGAGCGCGACTCGCTCGGCCACTTCGCGCTGCGCCGCGACAAGAGCGTCGTCTTCTCGCCCTCCGGCAAGGCCGCCGTCTCCTACCGCGTCGTCTCCGGCGTGATGCTCGCCAGTGGCGACCCCATCGGCGACGTCGAGGCCTGGCCGGGCGCGATAGAGCAGTTCATGGAGCTGGCCAAGCGCCACTCCTGGACCCCCGCCGTCGCCGGCTGCAGCGAGACCGGCGGTGAGGTGTGGACCCGTGAGACCGGTCTGGACGCCCTGGAAATGGGCGACGAGGCCATCGTCGACGTGGCCGACTTCAGCCTCTCCGGCCGTTCCATGCGCAACGTCCGCCAGATGGTCAAGCGCATCGAGCGCAACGGCTACAGCACCAAGGTGCGCCGGGTCGGGGACCTGAGCCCCGAGGAGCTCGAGGTCGTCCAGAAGGCCGCCAACGCCTGGCGTGACACCGAGGACGAGCGCGGCTTCTCCATGGCGCTGGGCCGGATCGGCGACCCGAAGGACCTGGACGCCGTCATCGCCACCGCCCACAAGGACCCGGAGGAGGGCGAGGACGCCCCCTTCGGTGACCTCAAGGCCATGCAGCACTACGTGCCGTGGGGCCCGGAGGGCAGCTCGCTGGAGCTCATGCGCCGCGACCGCAGCGCCGACCCGGGCATGAACGAGCTGCTGATCGTCGCCTTCCTCCAGGCGGCGCCCGAGCTCAAGATCAAGCGCATGTCGCTGAACTTCGCGTTCTTCCGCTCCGCCCTGGAGCGCGGCGGCAAGCTCGGCGCGGGCCCGGTGGTGCGCATCCAGCGCACGGTGCTGATCTTCCTCTCGCGCTGGTTCCAGATCGAGTCGCTGTACAAGTTCAACGAGAAGTTCCGGCCGCGCTGGGAGCCGCGCTTCATCGTCTTCCCGACCAGCCGCGACCTGCCCCGCATCGGCTTCGCGATGATGCAGGCGGAGGGCTTCCTGGAGCTGCCGCGGCTGCTGCGCCGTCGCCCGGCGGAGCCGAAGCCCTACGCGCAGGACGAGGACAGCGCGCCCGTGCAGCACGAGGTCACCCGCGCGGCCTGACCGCCCGACGACCGAATGAAAAGTGCGTGAAAACGCCCCCTGTCCGACCTTTCGGGCAGGGGGCGTTCTCTTTGCCGCACGCCCTAGGCTGGTGGCATGAGTACGTTGCGCGGTCGTTTCGGACCTGTCGGGCTGCCGGAGTGGGACCGCTGTGCGGTGATGGGCGTGGTCAACGTCACGCCCGATTCGTTCTCCGACGGCGGCCACTGGTTCGATACCGCCGCGGCGGTCAAGCGGGGCCTGGACCTGGTCACGGGCGGTGCCGACCTGGTCGACGTGGGCGGCGAGTCCACCCGGCCCGGGGCCTCGCGGGTGGACGAGGCGGAGGAGCTGCGCCGGGTGATCCCGGTGGTGCGCGGCCTGGCGGGCGAGGGCGTGGTGGTGTCCGTCGACACCATGCGGGCCTCGGTCGCGGAGGCGGCGGTCACGGCCGGCGCGGTGTTGGTCAACGACGTGAGCGGCGGGCTCGCCGACCCGGAGATGGTGCCCGTGGTGGCCGCGGCCGGGGTCCCCTTCGTGGTGATGCACTGGCGCGGCTTCAGCGCCGACATGAACAGCCGCGCCGTCTACGGGGACGTGGTCGCCGAGGTGCTCGCCGAGCTGCGGGAGCGGGTGGAGGACGTGATCGCCGGGGGCGTCGACCCCGGGCGGATCGTGGTGGACCCGGGGCTGGGCTTCGCGAAGAACGCCGAGCACGATCTGGCGCTGGTGGCCCGGTTGGCGCACCTGCGCCGGGAGCTGGACCTGCCGATGCTGGTGGCCGCCTCCCGGAAGAGGTTCCTCGGCCGGGTGCTGGCCGGGGACGAGGGCAGTCCGCCACCGGCCCGCGAGCGGGACGCGGCGACGGCCGCCGTCTCCGCCCTCGCGGCGCGCGAGGGCGCGTGGGCGGTGCGGGTGCACGAAGTGGGCGCGAGCGCGGACGCCGTCCGTGTCGCGAGAGCCGTAGAGGGCGCAGCGGCCGCGGCCGGCGCCGAGGGGGCCTGGTGAGCACAGCGCGTACCGACAGCGAGCGGGTCGAGCTGGCGAACACCGCGCTGTACGAGGCGGTGGAGCGCGGCGACACGGCGGCCATGGAGCAACTGTGGGTGGACAGCCCCGACGTCGACGTCTCGTGTGTGCATCCGGGGTGGCCGGTGCTGCGGGGGCGGGGCGAGGTGCTCCGCTCGTACGCGCTGATCATGGCGAGCACCGACTACATCCAGTTCTTCCTCACCGACGTCGAGGTGGCGGTGGCCGGTGACACCGCGTTGGTGACCTGCACGGAGAACATCCTCAGCGGTGGCCCGGCGGAGACGGAGGGCGAGCTGGGGCCGCTGGTGGGCCAGCTCGTCGTGGCGACGAACGTCTTCCGGCGGGTGGGGGAGGACTGGAAGGTCTGGTCCCACCACGGTTCACCGGTGCTCGCGGGCCGGGAGGACGAGGAGGACGACGACGAGGAGCCGGGCGGTCCGGAGCGGGCGTGATCCGGCCGCCGACGCGTGCGATGAGGGTGTCGCGCCAGTGGCATGCGTCACGTGCGGGGCGTGGGGTCCGTCACGGCGCCGCGTCAGTGTGAGGGGAATGTGATCACTCGTTCGAGCTGCTTGCGGGCGGGGTAGGGGTGGAGCGCGAGGGCATCGGGTAAGCGCGGCGGGAGCCGTCTAGCACCGCGTGCGCTCCTTGTCCATAGCACCCGTGGGCGGGCACTGTCGGTGCGCGCAGGTAGATTCGAAGATGGGTAACCCGGCCGAAGGCAGGGGGACGGGCGATGTGCCGGCAGTGGCCGGCGCGCTCCCGCACACCGACAACCAGCAGGAGTGATTCGTGTGGATCGTGTCGCGCTGCGCGGCTTGAAGGCTCGCGGGCACCACGGGGTGTTCCCCCGGGAGCGCGAGGAGGGCCAGACCTTCATCGTGGACCTGGTGCTGAGCCTGGACACCCGGCCCGCCGCGGACGCGGACGACCTCACGAAGACCGTGCACTACGGCGTGGTGGCCGAGGAGGTCGTCGGCGTGGTGCAGGGTGAGCCGGTCGACCTGATCGAGACGCTGGCCGAGCGAATCGCCCAGCAGTGCCTCAAGCACCAAGCGGTACGCGAAGTGGAGGTCGTCGTGCACAAGCCCGACGCCCCGATCACCGTGCCGTTCGACGATGTGACGATCACGATTACCCGGAGCCGAGTATGAGCAGCAGCGACCCGACCGTGCAGCCGGTGCCCGCCTCCGTGGTGGAGCAGGTGGACGCCGCCGATGTGACGTTGAGCAATCCCAAGCGGGCGGTGATCTCGCTCGGCAGCAACCTGGGCAACCGCCTGGAGACCCTGCAGGGCGCGATCGACGCGCTGGAGGACACCCCGGGCCTGCGGGTCAAGGCGGTCTCCCCGGTGTACGAGACCCAGCCCTGGGGCGTCGACGCGGACTCGCAGCCGACGTATTACAACGCGGTCGTGCTGGTGAAGACCACGCTTCCGCCGGCGTCGCTGCTGGAGCGCGGGCACGCCATCGAGGAGGCCTTCGAGCGCGTGCGGGACGAGCGCTGGGGCCCGCGCACCCTTGACGTCGATATCGTCACCTATCAGGACGTTCTTTCGGACGACCCGCTGCTGACGCTGCCGCACCCGCGCGCCCATGAGCGCGCTTTTGTCCTGGTGCCGTGGTACGACGTTGACCCGGAGGCCGTGGTGCCCGGTCGCGGCCCGGTCGTCGAGCTGCTGTCCGGCGTCGGCACCGAAGGCGTCAATCCGCGCGTCGACCTGGAACTTCGACTGCCCGAGTAGCCGTTGGGTCCATGTAGTTCCGGTGCGCCGAGGAATCATGGAGGAACGACCCAGTGAAGCAACTGCGGGTCAGTGTGCTGGTCGGGCTGTTCGCGGTGGCCGGGATCCTGTCCTGGGCGGGCGCCCGGCTGTGGGACTCGGTCGGCACCCTGCCGAGCGTGCCGGTGGCGGCGCCCATCGTGCTGGCGGTCATCGCCGTCGTCCTGGCCGCGACCGCCTTCTCGCTGCGCTCCCGGCTGCGCGCCCAGCGTGAGCGCCGGCCCGGCGCCAAGGGCGTCGACCCGCTGCTGGCCGCCCGCGCGGTCGTCTTCGGCCAGGCGAGCGCGCTCGTCGCGTCGCTGGTCGCGGGGATGTACGGCGGGGTGGGCGTCTTCCTGCTCATCGACGGCCTGGACGTCCCGGCCCGCCGGGACCAGGCGATCTACGCGGGCGCGTCCGTGCTCGCGGGCGCGTGCGTGGTGGCCGCGGCGTTCTTCCTGGAGCGCGTCTGCAAGCTCCCGGAGGACGACGACGAGAACGGCGGCACGGCGGCCAAGGCGGCGTAGCCGCGGGTTGTGTTCGTCAGCACCTCCGCTGCGCGGCGGTGTCCTCAATCTCCCCCAGCTACCGCTGGGAGGTGCCCCCAACGGGCTTGGTCGGGCTGGGCTCAGCCACATCAAGCCCGTCCGGCGTTTGAGGACGCGCCCGCAGGGCGCCCGCCGCCGCAGGCCGCACGGACGGCCCGCAGCCGACGATCCGCCGGCGACAGGCCTCAGACGCCGGAGATCGTCTCCAACTCCACGTCACCCCGCGCGGCCCCCCGCGCATCCGCGTCGATCGAGCGTCGCAGCGCCTCGTGGAGACGCGCCGGGGTGAGGACGCCCAGGAAGTGGTCGGCGTCCTCGCCGTCGAGGACGGCGATCCAGCCGGCGTCGTGCTGGAGCATCGTGCTGAACGCCTGCTTGAGCGAGGCCCCCACGGGCAGCCAGGCGTCCATGTGTCGCGAGTGCTGCCGGACGGTGCCGTCGGCGGGGCCCGTCAGCGCGTCGGCGGAGACCCAGCCGTGCAGATGGTCCGCGTCGTCCAGGACGACGGCCCAGCGCGCGCTCTCCGCGGCCAGCCGGGCGGCGGCCGTGACGACCCGGTCGTCGAGGTGGACGACCGGGGGCTGTTCCAGGTCGCCGCGCTCGATGGAGGTCACCGACAGGCGCTTGAGGCCGCGGTCGGCCCCGACGAAGTCGGCGACGTAGGGCGTGGCGGGGGCGCCGAGGACCGCCGCCGGCGGGTCGAACTGCTCGATGCGCCCGTTGCCGTAGACGGCGATGCGGTCCCCGAGGCGGACGGCCTCCTCGATGTCGTGCGTGACGAACAGGACGGTCTTGCGGACCTGGGACTGCAGCCGCAGGAACTCGTTCTGCAGGTGCTCGCGGACGACGGGGTCGACCGCGCCGAAGGGTTCGTCCATCAGGAGTACGGGCGGGTCGGCGGCCAGGGCGCGCGCCACACCGACCCGCTGACGCTGCCCACCGGAGAGCTGGTCGGGGTAGCGGTCGCCGTAGACGGACGGGTCGAGGCCGACGAGGTCCAGCAGCTCGGCCGCGCGGGCGCGGGCCTTCTTGCGCTGCCAGCCCAGCAGGTGCGGGACGGTCGCGGTGTTGTCCAGCACGGTCTTGTGCGGGAAGAGGCCGACCTGCTGGATGACGTAGCCGATGCGGCGGCGCAGCTCCACGGGATCGACCGTGGCGATGTCCTCGCCGTCGAGGTAGATGTGGCCGTCGGTCGGTTCGATCAGCCGGTTGACCATCTTCATCGTGGTGGTCTTGCCGCAGCCGGAGGGCCCGACGAGCGTGACCAGCTCGCCCTCCGCCACCTCGAACGACAGGTCGTCCACGGCGGTCGTGCCATCGGCGTAGCGCTTGGTGACGTGCTCGAAGCGGATCATGCTTCCCCATTCTGGCCGTACTCCTGTCGGACATTGTTGCCGTTGTGTGGCGGCCGCAGTCGAATGTCAGTGCCCGGGGTTAGGGTCGCCAGTAACCGAGGGTCAAGGGCCAGGGGGAGGTGAGGGCGGATGGCGGGGCAGAACTGTCTGATCACCAATGAGTGGATTTGCGGCGAATATGTGCGCACGCGCGGTCAGGAGTTGACCGACGCCACTCTCCAGCACGTCGGAATCACGCTCGCGTCGGTCGCCATCGGGCTGCTCGTCGCCTTTCCGCTGGCCCTGCTGGCCCGCAGATGGCGCGGCGTGGCGGGACCGGTGCTCGGGCTGACCACGATTCTCTACACCGTTCCCTCGCTGGCGATGTTCTCGCTGCTGGTGCCGGTCTTCGGGCTCTCGGTGGCGGTCGTGGTGACGGGCCTGGTGCTCTATTCGCTGACGATCCTCGTGCGGAACATCCTGGCCGGGCTCGCCTCGGTGCCCCAGGAGGCCCGGGAGGCCGCCCGCGGCATGGGGTACGGGCCGGTGCGGCTGCTGTTCGGGGTCGAGCTCCCCCTCGCGCTGCCCGCCCTGATGGCGGGCCTGCGGATCACCACGGTCTCCACGGTCTCCCTCACCACCGTCGGCGCGATCATCGGCTACGGCGGTCTGGGCAATCTCATCTACGACGGCATGCACAGCTTCTTCAAGGCGCAGGTGCTCACCGCCTCGGCGCTGTGCGTGGCCCTCGCGGTCCTCGCGGACCTCGCCCTGCTGCTCGTGCAGCGGCTGCTGACGCCCTGGGCGAGGGCCGGGAAGCGGAAGAAGGCGGTGGCCCGATGAGCGTCGTCGCGAACACCTGGACGTGGCTGACCACCGGCGCGCACTGGTCCGGCGCGGACGGCGTCTGGCACCGCCTCGGCGAGCACCTGTTCCTGACCGTGGTGTGCCTGGCGATCTCCTGCGCCATCGCGCTGCCCGTCGCCGTGGCTCTGGGCCACGTGGGCAAGGGCGGCGCGCTCGCGGTGAACATCTCCAACGCGGGCCGCGCGGTGCCCACCTTCGCGGTGCTGGTGCTGCTGCTCCTCAGCCCGCTCGGTACGCACGGGTCGTGGCCGACGATCATCGCGCTGGTGCTGTTCGCCATCCCGCCGCTGCTGACCAACGCGTACGTGGGCATGCGCGAGGTCGACCGGGACGTGGTCGAGGCGGCGCGGGGCATGGGCATGACGGGCCGCCAGCTGATCGGCCGGGTCGAGCTGCCGCTCGCCTTCCCGCTCATCCTCACCGGCGTCCGGACCGCGGCCGTGCAGGTCGTGGCGACCACCACGCTGGCCGCGCTGCCCGGTGGCGGTGGTCTCGGCCGGATCATCACCGCCGGTTTCCGGCTCACCGACACCGCGCAGGTGGTGTCGGGGGCGCTGCTGGTGGCCGCGCTCGCGCTGCTGGTCGAGGGGGCGTTCGTGGCCGTGGAGCGGCTGCTGGACCCGCGCCGCCGCCGCACCCGCATAGCGGACCGGAAGACCGGCGGCCACGGCCCGGTGGCCCCTGCCGAGGCGCCGGTCCCGGTGGGAAATCCCGCCTGACACGGCGTCGCGCCCCTGCGATGCTGCCGTTTTGACGTCTGATCACCCGCGCGTCCGCCCCGGTGGACGTTCGGCCGAAGTGGATGGAGTGCCCCCATGAGCTGGACCTCGCGCCCCGCGCGGACCACCCGCGCCCTGCTGGCCGTGGCCGGTGCCACCGCCCTGGCCGCGGGCCTGGCCGCCTGCGGCGGCGACAGTCTGGAGAAGTCCGGCGGTGGTGGTGGTTCGGCCAAGCCGGGCCAGGGCTCACTGGTGATCGGATCCGCGTCCTTCACCGAGTCCAAGCTGCTCGCGGAGATATACGCGGGGCTGCTCAAGGACGCCGGATATTCGACGCGGATCAAGACGGTCGACGCCCGTGAGCTGTATGAACCGGCCCTGGAGAAGGGCCAGATCGATGTGGTCCCGGAGTATGCGGCGACGCTCGCCGAATTCCTGAACAAGAAGCAGAACGGTAAGGACGCCGCCCCGGTCGCCTCGGCCGATGCCGACACCACCGTGAAGGCCCTTCGGAAACTCGCCGGGCCGCGCGGACTGAAGGTGCTCGATCCCGGTCGGGCGGTCGACCAGAACGCCTTCGCCGTGAGCCGGGACTTTGCCGCGAAGCACGACCTCAAGACCCTTTCCGACCTGGGGAAATCGAAGCAGAAGATCAAGCTCGCGGCGGGCGACGAATGCTCGCAGCGGCCCTTCTGCCAACCCGGTCTGGAGAAGACCTACGGCATCGACGTCACCGGTATCGACCCGCTGGAGGTCGGCAGCACCCAGGCCAAGCAGGCGGTCAAGGACGGCAAGGACCAGATGGTCCTCACCACCACCACGGACGCCACCCTCGAACAGTTCGGCCTTGTTCTCCTCGAGGACGACAAGAAGCTCCAGAACGCCGACAACGTACTGCCGGTGGTGAATGCGGAGAAGGCCGGTTCGCAGAAGATCGCGGACGCGCTCGGGAAGCTCAGCAGGGTGCTGACCACGGCCGATCTCACCGAACTCAACAAGAAGGTCGACGCGGAGCGGCTGAAGCCCGCGGATGTCGCCGCGCGCTACCTCAAGGACAAGGGCCTGCTCACGAAGTAGCCGGGCAGTAGGGGCGAAGTAAGATCAAGGGAAGAGTTTGGTGGTGGGGTCACACTCTTCGGGCGTCGCACGGTAAGTTTCAGGCCATGCCACGAGGACGCCACCGCCATTCGCCGCCCCTGCACAGGCTTCTTCCCTCATCGACGGTCGCCGCGACATCGGTCGCTTGCGCCGCCGGTGCCTGGGTGGTCGGGGAAACGGTCCTCATCCGCAGTCTCGCGGCGGCCGCGGCCGCCGCCTCTGTGGTCGGTGCCGTACTGATGCGCCGCTGGGACCGTTCCGCCAGCAAGCGCGTCGCCCAGCTCACCGCGGCCCGGGTGCGCGACGAGTGGAAGACCGAGGAGCGCATAGCCGAGCTGGAGACGGAGCTCGAGGAGTCGCGCCTCCTGCGCACCAGGCTGGAGACCAAGCTCCGCGCCAAGCGCTCCGAGCTGGCACGGCTGCGCACCGAGCACGCGGATCTGCTGCGCCGGTACGCCACCGCCGAGACCGAGCGGGCCGGAGTCCTGGAGCGTCAGCGACTGCTCACCAAGAATTCCGCCGCGCCCGCCGCCAAGGAACTGGAGGCCGCGGCATCGGCCCGGCAGAACGCTGCCGCCGCCTACGTCAAGGCCGCCGACGCCCTGCGCAACCTGGAGCGCAACGGCGCCGCGCAGCGGGCCGCCGCCGAGACCCCGGCCGTGCCCGCGGCGGCCGTCCCCGCGCCCAAGGCCCTGGAGAAGGCCGAGAAGCCGGCGAACGCCGCGGACCCCAAGGCGGTCAAGGCCCCCCAGCCCGCGCGGAAGCCCGGCGGTCCGGGGAAGCCGGGGCCCGGGACGCCCGGCCTCATGCCCGCACCCAGGCCCGGCACGGGCGGTGTCGTGCGCGACCAGCGCACGGTGCCCGCGGCGGCGGCCGTGCTGCCCCAGGCGCCCGCCCGCACCGCGTCCCGGGCCCAGGGCGGCTTCGACTTCTTCGGCACCCAGGGGGCGCCGGCCCTGCCCGCGCGCCCCGTCGAGGAGGAGGACCTCGCGGACGTCGTCGGCGAGGAGGCCCTCGCCGAGCGGGAGCGCCGCGCAGCGGCCGAGGCCGCGGCCGTGCCCGACCTCGACACCGACCCCGACATCGAGGACATCGACACCGACGACGCCGAGGACGAGGCCGCTGAGGCCGTCACCGAGGCCGAGGACGCCGAGCCGCGGACCGCGGCCGACGGTTCGGTCATCGACCTGACCGCGCACGACGAGACCGAGCAGATCGACGTCGCCGGACTGCGCAGCGCGATCTAGCGGCAGCGCGAGCGACGGAAAAGAAGGGCGGGGGGGGGGGGGGGGGGGGGGGGGGGGGGGGGGGGGGGGGGGGGGGGGGAGGGGGGGGGGGTGGTGGGTTGTGTGGTTTTGTGTTTTTTGGTGGTGTGTGTT